>NZ_DAINOE010000053.1:0-22206 GCF_036735525.1 Arsukibacterium sp.
CAAACCGTCTTATATCTAACGTTGGAACTTGCTGTGTCATATAAAAGACCTGTTTGTTAGCCTAAGGAAAAAAAGAACCCTGCAATTGCAGCGCTCATTAAGTTAGCCAATGTTGCAGCAAGTAAGGCTTTTAAACCCAGCTCGGCAATATCAGCCCGGCGGCCTGGTGCCATACCACCCAGACCACCTAACAATATCGCAATGGAAGAAAAATTAGCAAAACCACATAAAGCAATAGTCACTATTACCTGTGTATGCGCACTTAACTCATTTTTCTCCATATACCCAACAAAATCGAGATATGCGACAAATTCATTAATCACTAGTTTTTGACCGATAAAGCTGCCAGCCACCCTGGCTTCCTCCCAGGATACCCCTAAAATAAAGGCTAGCGGTTGAAACACATAACCAAAAATCAATTGCAGTGTTAAATCCTCAACACCAAACCAACCGCCAATACCACCCACTATGCCATTGACTAACGCGATTAAACCGACAAAAGCCAATAACATAGCGCCGACATTTAACGCCAGTTGCATACCGCTGGAGGCGCCGGCTGCTGCTGCATCAATGACATTGGTATGGGGTTTATCAGCGTTGATTTCAGTTAGTTCATTTTTTGGCGTATCGGTTTCTGGCAAAATCATTTTTGCCATTAAAAAACCACCTGGAGCCGCCATAAAACTGGCCGCTATAAGATATTTCAGTTCTACGCCTAAACCGGCGTAGCCAGCCAGGACCGAGCCGGCAACAGAGGCCAGGCCGCCTACCATGACCGCAAACAATTCTGAGCGGGTCATGGTGGGGATAAAGGGCCTTACAATTAACGGCGCTTCAGTCTGGCCCACGAAAATATTGGCCGCCGCCGACATAGATTCCGGTCGGCTGGTACCAAGCAATTTTTGCAAACCACCACCAATTAATCGAATAACCCAGGTCATTACGCCAATGTGGTACAACACAGCAATTAATGATGAAAAGAAGATGATGATAGTCAGCACATGAATAGCAAAGATAAAGCCTTGTGAAAAACTACCCAAATCACCGAATAAAAACAGTATACCGGCATTAGCGTAGCCAATGACATTGGCAACAACTTTAGAAATGCTATACAACACGTCCTGGCCAAAAGGCACATAAAGTACAAAGGCGCCAATTAATAGTTGAATTGCAAAAGCACCACCAACCGTACGCCAGTTAATTCTGCTGCGATGTGCTGAGGCTGCATAAGCCACCAAAAGCAGCACCACTATGCCGACTAATCCCATCATAATGTGTTCCCTGAAGGTTATTCCGCCAGTAACTGACGAATTTTTGCTTTTATTATATCAATAGCGATTTGGTTTTTACCGCCACGGGTCACCACCAAGTCAGCATATTGCTTCGAAGGTGCAATAAACTCAAAAAAAGCAGGCCGTACAGTGCTTTCATACTGCTCTGTAACTGAAGACAGGCTACGGCCGCGGTCTTCCAGGTCACGTTTAATGCGCCGTAACAGGCAAATGTCTAAAGGGGTATCCATAAAGACACTAATATCAAATTCATGCCGTAATCTTTCATCAGTCAGTAACAAGATGCCCTCCACTAAAATCACTTTAGCAGAATGCACCTTGATGGTTTCTTCCAGACGGGTATGCAGTTTATAGCTGTATTGCGGCATAGCAATGCTATGGCCAGTGCGTAATTGCTGCAAATGTTCTACTAATAACTCATGCTCAAAAGCAGACGGATGATCATAGTTAGTCAGTACTCTTTGCTCGAAAGACAAATGACTTTGATCGCGATAGTAAGCATCTTCAGAGACAATGGCAATTCTTTCGCCACCCAATTCAGCCACCAGCTCCTGATAAACCGTTGAAGCAAATAAGCTTTTACCAGAAGCCGATGCGCCAGCAATGGCGATAATAGTTCTTTTAGCCACGAAGTTACTCAATAAAAGTAAAACAGCTGGCAATTATCGCTAATTATGCCGCAATTAGAAATAAAAAAATCCCGCCTGCTGTCGCAGACGGGATTTGCTTGGTAATGATTACCCTACAGCAGTATTAAAAGTCGTATTTAATACCTAATACGATATTCCATACTGATGGGTTAACCCGACGACCTTGAGCACGAGGATCATTAAATGTGTTATAACGCACCACACCGTTATCCAACGTTTGAGCAACAACTACACGTTCAGATTGTGGGAACTCAGCTTCATACAGTACGCCCCAGTCTTTGTTTAACAGGTTAGTTAAATTTTTAATAACAAAGAATGCTTTAGCTCGATGTTTAGGGCTAAAACCTGGTAATTCCTGCTGAATACGGAAATCAACCTTAGTCCACCAATCGCTGCTAAAGGCATTACGGTCTGCTGTACGACCAGCAAACTTGCTTAAACCTGAACTTTCAATGAAATTGAAGAAATCTGCAGTTCTAAAGCCAGGGCCAAATTCAACTAATGGATCGTTGACACCAGTCGGTACATAAAGTAACTGACGGTCAGAGGTAGTATCACCAAATATCTGACCTTGGAAAGTGTAGCTAAATGGCCGGCCTTTATTATGCGAGCCCACTAAACTGAACGTGGTAGTGTAGTTATCTACAAAATCATGCTTGTAGATAGCACGTGCGGTAAAGCGATGTGGCGTCTCATAATTAGACGTAGCCATTTCCGGGTCATTAAAGTTAGTACGGGCGAAATTGTTAAAGTTAGAACCCGCCACTGAACTGGTCATTGGGTTAGCGTCTTCAGATTTAGTGAAAGCGTAACCTATAGTCCAGTTCAGGCCAAAATCTTCATTACGTGATAAAGATGCACTTAATGAATATTTATTGGCTGTATAACTTGAATTAGTTAGTAAGTAATCACCAGTACGAGAACCTTCAATAGGACCGAATACCGGGCGATTATCCAACACTGTACCTTTTTGTTCCAAGGCAATGTCACGAACTATCGACTGATTTTGCGCGCGGGTATACAAGAAATCCGCCATGGCTACTAAGCGGTTGTCAAAGGTGTAAGTACCACCTAAAGCATATTTCCACTCGCTAGGCAACTTATAGTCAGGATCTAAAGCATTTACTCTACCGTCGGTAGTGGCATTAGTTACAAAATCCCGTTGAGACTGCGGAATATCGTATAATGGACGCCCCTGGCCTGATAAAGCCGTTTCAAATAAGCTTGGCAGGTTAGCAGTAGAATTTTGGTTCACACCTAAGCGGTTAAAAATTAAAGTAGAGCCGTTGTTTTGATAGCCATTAGCTAACCAGACATTCGGGTTACCACCTGAATACAGACCTACACCACCGCGCACTTCCAGATTAGAAGATGCATTCCAGTTAAAGCCTAAACGAGGTTGCAACAAACTCATCCCATCAAAATTACTATCGTTGCTAAAGCCGTAACGGTTAGCAAAGGCAGCATTTGCACCCGGGCGGTCATCACTCTCATACCAGTCATAGCGCAGGCCATAAGTTAAGGTAAGGTCATAATCAGCCATGTAATACTCGTCTTGTAAATACAGAGTATTATTTGCGTATCCAAAGTCAGCAGCCGCATCTGCCGGATTATTTGTTCCAGCACTGTTCTGATATTCAATTCGCCAAGGCGTACCCGCTTCGAAAGCGTCGATATTGCGGAAGTAATAACGACCTAAAGAGTTTTGCACAAACATATTGAATACGTTGTACTCTTCGCGCTCATAACCACCAAAAATTACGTGGTCGCCAAAGTGGTAAGTACCAGCAAGCTTAATAAAGTTTGTGTCGTACTTCAGTTTATTAGATTGGCGTGAACGGTCAGTACCCAAATATACAGTAGCATTGGTATTATTCGCACGCGTATCAATTTGAACCTGGCCAATTTGATTACCACCTAAATTAATTTGGCGGTTATCCAGCTTTGAATGGCTGATACGCATTTCGGTAGAAAAGTTATCGGTCCAGTCAGAAAAAACTTGTGCTACATAAGATTTAAACTCAGCACCACGGGTATAAAAGTGGTCAGAGAATTCATAGTTTGAGTTGCCACCAGCTGCCTGAGATATGCTTGCGCCATCATTATAGTTATAGGTGAAAGCTAAACGGTGCTCATCACTAATAAACCAGTCTAACTTAAGCAGTAACTTTTCATCTTCTACCGGAGAAGAGGTAATAGGCGCGCCAACAGTATAGTTGTAGCGATTTAACGCTATCTGTGCAATACGATCAGCATCAGCTTGTGATAAACCACGCACTTCAGTACCTGGATTCGAGTCAAAAGGCCCGCGATCAAAAGTGCTGGCACCTTCATATTTTTCATAAGCGGCAAACAAGAACAACTTATCCTGAATTAAAGCGCCGCCGACATTAAAGCCCATACGTTTTTCGCTGTATGGATCGCGGTCAATACGGGTGTCTTCCAGCTCACGGCCGCGTAAACGTTGGTTGTTAAAGTCGAAGAATACCGAGCCAAACATTTCGTTGGCTCCCGACTTGGTTACCGCATTGATGTTACACGCAGTAAAACCACCGTAGTTAACGTTAAACGGCGCAAACTCAACGGCAACCTGTTGGATAGCATCATATGAGAACGGCATACGCTCAGTAGGATAACCATTGCTATTTAAACCAAAGTTATCGTTCATCCGCACGCCATCTAAAGTCAGGCTGTTAAAGCGCGGGCTGGCACCATTACACTGGATACCACGGGCAAAACCTTCGTCGATATAAATACGTGGGTCAACCGCTACGATGTCAGTCAGGTCGCGGTTGATGCTTGGTAAATCCTGTAAGTCCGCCAGGTTAAAGTTAGCTACCGGGCTGCTGCTTCCATAAGCAGAGTTAGTCAGCATCTGGCCAGTAACAGCAATGCGCTCAATTTCAGCAGCTGTTCTGATGGTTACATTAATGTTTTGTGTTTCACCCAAGGTCAGAAAAACATTTTCAAGAATTTCTTTACGGCCAGCACTGTCTGTTATTTCTAAGGTGTATGGACCACCAACCTGCAAACCACGTGCAGAAAAAGAGCCTTGCTCGTTCGATATAAAGGTTCTGCTGGTGCCAGTACGGTTATCCGTTAAGCGAACGCTGGCATTGGTTATGGTCTGCCCACTTTCATTGACCACAACGCCACGAATTGAAGACGTGGTGTCGGCGTGAGCAAACTGGCTGACGCCAAGTCCTAATGCTACCGCCAAAGCTAGATGTTTAATTTTCATAACGTTTATCACCTGGTAGTTGTGTGTGTTTTTTATCTAATTCCAGTTGAATACAAATGTTGTGTTCAATTTGGGAGATAATGGTAACGAACAATTATTACACTTTCGTTACGCCAGAGGCAGATGTGGGAACTTTAAGGAACCTCTACTGTCAAAGCTGGCCGTAATAATAGTGTAACATGGCTGGTCGGAGTTGCGAACTCACTGTACTAAAATTGCTCAAAAAATATCACTCAGGCTTTTTAGCAAGCTTGGATCTGGTAACCGCTTTTTGCTTAGTCTATGCTGGTTTCTACTTAATGGTGTGTAACGACAATGAATATTGTATTTTTTTATCCCTTTTTTTTGTTAATGCTGAGTTTGATCATGCCAGTCCATGCCCAACAGTTAACCGTTGCTACATTTAATGTCAGTATGGAGGCTGAAAACTATCTGCCAATAGGCGAAACAGTTAGCCCACAGGTACTTATAGATTTACTGAAAACAGACTCACATCCGCAAATTAAAAATATTGCCGCTATTATTCAGCGGGTGCGGCCAGATATTATTTTACTCAATGAATTTGACTATATTGCTGACCCTGCCCTTGGTGTAAAAGCGTTTATCAAGAATTACCTTAATACACCACAAGCGGGCAGTGAAGCCATTGATTATCCCTATTACTTTTACAGCACGGTAAATACCGGCCAGCCCAGCCCCTTTGATTTAGATAATGATGGCAAGGCGACAGGAGTAGGCGCTGATGCCTGGGGTTATGGCTTTTATCCGGGACAATATGGCATGCTGTTGTTATCAAAATACCCGATAAAAACCGAGCAAGTTCGTACTTTCCAGCATTTTAAATGGAAGGATATGCCTGATTATCTGCCCACTAAAAAGGCGGATGGCAGCCGCTGGTATAGCGATGAAGCCTGGCAGCAAATACCATTGTCATCAAAGTCGCATTGGGATATCCCGATACTCGTTGGCCAGAACACTGTGCATATGCTAGCCAGCCACCCAACACCGCCAGTATTTGATGGCCCGGAAAATCGCAACGGCAAACGCAATCATGACGAAATTCGTTTTTGGACTGATTATTTAACACCTGCCAGCAGTAGCTACATTTATGACGACAAAGGTCAGTATGGTGGATTGGCCGAAAACAATGCATTTATCATTTTAGGAGATTTGAATGCGTCGATTAATGAAGGCGATGCCATTAAAACCGGGATCCAAAACTTATTAGCGCATCCACGCCTGAAGAGCGAATCCATGCCACACAGTGCCGGCGGTGCGGCACATACCCCTGACAACCCGCATGGCCGTTTTCATACCGCCGTTTGGCGCATGCAGGTAGATTACGTACTGCCATCAACTCAAGGCTTTAAGGTACTTGAAAAAGGTGTTTTTTGGCCAGAACCCCAGCAGGCTGACTACCGCCTGGTGGGGTCCAGAGATGCCAGCTCCGATCATAGATTAGTGTGGCTAAAGCTGGCGATAACTGACTAAGGCGGCTGTAACAAGCCGTTGTTAGCGCAGCACCAGGTTACGCAGATGTACCGTTACTTCTTCCCGATCATGATACAAGTGCTTTACTTGCAACTCATAACGAATGCCTGCTTTAAGTAGTTTATTTTCGAACTGCTCTAGTACTTCTTTGACTGTCTCATAGCGCCGTTTCATCGGCAGTTTAAGGTTAAATATAGTTTCCTGACACCAGCCATTAATAATCCAGTCGGCAATTCGCTCGGCCACCCGTTGCGGCTGCTCAATCATGTCACACACCAGCCAGTACACATTCTTTTTAAAAGGCTCATATTTAAAGCCATCGACCATAAAGTGTTTTACCTGGCCGGTATCCATTAATGACTGTGCCATAGGGCCGTTATCTATGGCCGTTACCATCATGCTGCGTTTCACCAGCTGATAGGTCCAGCCACCCGGGCAGGCGCCTAAGTCTACCGCCAGCATGCCAGGCGCCAGCCGCTTGTCCCAGTCGTCTTTTGGAATGAAACGGATCAATGCCTCTTCCAGTTTTAGAGTACTGCGGCTGGGCGCTTCGTTTGGAAACTTCAGCCGCATAATGCCGTTTTCCAGCTCTGAGTTATTTTCCGGATAGGATATCCCTAAGTAAGCTTGCTGACCGCTGAGTAAAAACAAATGCAATACCGCAGCACGCTGCTGCTCTTTTAACAGTAAAACCCCGGCTTTGCGCAAACTCTGGCGCAAAGGGACCGTTAACTTACGCGCTAAGGTTGACAAGGTTTTGCCATCATTAGTATCCGGGTACTCGGCCCTGATTTGTCCTAAACCACTCAGCTCAGCACTTAGCGTTGCGTCCACAATAGCGGTTATCCGATCTTTGGGATCTAATTCCAATAAAGGGGCTACCAACAACATCCACTGCCGGATAAAAATAAATTGCTGAAAATCAGCATCACGAAAAAACCTGGCCAGTGTAGTCTCGTCATAGGCTTCGAACACCACATAGCCAGTGTTGGCCGTAAGTTTGCAAAAACCAAATACCTGATATTGAGCACTGTGATCCTGAATTTCTGCTGCGCATTCTTTTTCAAAACCGGCCCGGCAATACAATAATAACTGTTTCATTTAATATCCTTTTGCCAGGCGCTTACCACAAGCATCAACCAGCCAATAATCAAAATTTGTCCACCTAAGGGTGCTAAGGCAGTATAGTAAAATGGTAATGTCAGCACGCCGGCAAACAAGGTCCAGCAAAATAACCACAAGCCACTATGCCAGAACAGCACCACACATTTTATCAGTTTATCCGATGCTAACTGACGGCCGGTAACCAACAAGGCTAAGGTATGAAACCCCAGTATGCTGATGGCGCTTAATAAGCGGCCAAAATCATCGCTATCAAGTGCTGCCCATTTATGCATCAATGCAGCGGCCAGGCCAACTACAGCGGCCTCGTATAACGCAGTCAGGCTATTACTAACTGGCCAGAAGTATTTCATCTATCATCTCACTACAATAAGTGGCTGCGGCCGAAATCAGTTGTTGCTGTGTCAAACCACTGGCTTTAGTGGGTTTAAAATCATGATCGCCAGTGGCAAGCCACTTTAGCCTGACCTGAGGCCAACTTAATTCAGCTAACTCAGCGCGCTGTCCGAAAGGGTCCCGCTCACCCTGCATAATAAACAATGGCCGGTTAAGGGTGTCAAAATGCGCGGTGCGCCATTGGCTTTTACCGGGCGGATGAAATGGATAGCTAAAAGCAAATATTGCTTTAACATTAGAGCTTTGTAGCATGCTGGCTACCCGCCCCCCCATAGATTTGCCGCCAATAAACAGCGGGAAACCAGCTGAACTCGCTTTCGCTATTTGCGCCAGCTCTGCCTCTAACTCTTGCAGCAACACAGGCATTTTAGCCGGCGGACGTTTCACCCCAGTCGCCTGCGCCTGGCGCATATAGCTAAAATTAAACAGGCTTACCGCAATGTTTTGTGCGTCCAGAGCGGCTACTAACTGCTGCATAAAATCGCTGTTACAGCCGGCACCCGCGCCATGGGTCAACATAAGCCTAGCCTTGTAGCTACTCATGATCAAAGTTACTCATTTGGAGCTGTCATTCGCACTATTCATCCAGCGCCACGGCATTAGTAAATTGCTGCTCGGCAAAATCCACTTGCTCTGCGGCAACCATATCCAGCATCCACTGTTTAAAAGCAACAATTTTGCCAAGCTCAGTCTGGCTTTCGCGACAAACCAGATAGTAGGAATCCTTACTAATCAACACATGATTAAAAGGCACGATTAAGCGCCCGGAATTAATGTCCGGCCGGGCCAGTACATTATGCGCTAATGCCACACCCTGCCCATGAATAGCCGCCTGCAACACCATAGAAGAATGACTGAAAATAGGCCCCTGATTCACATTAAAGCTTTTAAAGCCCTGAGTGGTAAACCAGGCTTTCCAGGCGCGGCGTGAGCCATCATGCAATAAATTATGCTGACTTAAATCAACAGGCTCACTCAGCGGTTTGCCCCGGCTTAGCAATAAGGGAGAGCAAACAGGCAGCAAATATTCAGTGTGCAGCTTTTCAGCATGCAAGTTACGCCAACTGCCGCGGCCATAATAAATAGCCACATCTACATCGTCGGTTAGCGAGCCTTCATCCTGATCCACAGCTTTAATGCGCACATCAATATCCGGGTGGAGTTCGCTAAACTTATTTAAGCGTGGTACCAGCCATTGAATCGCAAAACTGGGCTGCAAACTCACCGTTAACGAGCCCTTTGCGCCTCTGGCCAATAATTTTTCGGTGGCATCATGTAACTGTAAAAATATTTCTTTGATATCCAGAAAATAGCTTTGCCCCTCTTCTGTTAATAACAGGGAGCGGTTTTTGCGCATAAATAACTTTAAGCCCAGATGATCTTCTAATGCTTTAATTTGATGGCTTATCGCTGCCTGTGTAACATACATTTCCTCGGCAGCCTTAGTAAAACTAAGATGCCGGGCTGCAGTTTCAAAAGCTTTTAGTGCATTTAACGGGGGTAAGCGGCGCGCCATAGCAATCCATTAATTAAATTTTCTAATGCGAATTATAAACCTGCATGGCGGGATTACTAGTCAGCGCACGCTGAAATTATGCAGTTGGAGGTTTGTAACCTTCAATTTCAACCTCTTGCCCCTGAAACAAAAAGGCAACCATTTGCTCTTCCAGCAATTTGCGATGCTCCATGTTCATCATATTCAGCTTTTTCTCGTTAATCAGCATAATTTGTTTAGCCTGCCATAAGCTCCAGGCCTCTTTGCTAATGCCATCAAAAATTCTTTTACCCAGCTCGCCCGGATATAATTGAAAATCCAGACCGGCGGCTTCTTTTTTCAGATATTCACAAAACACTGTGCGACTCATTAATACTCGTCTCCGTTTGCTGGTGTTGCATAAGATGTTGGAATAATTGCTTAGCCGGTGCTGACAGCCCGACCTCAGGTATCTGGGTTATTGTAAACCATTGCTGTACAGATTGCTCCTGCACCACAGCAGGGAAAGTGCTTAACTGCAAAATAGTCGGCTGTATCCACAAGTGATAATGGCTAAAGGTATGCTTAAACGCAGGTAATGGCTGCTCTGTATGGCAAGACCAGCCCTGACCGGCCATGAACTGCTGCCGGGCCAGAGCAGAATCAAATTCCAAGAAGCCCCATAAGCCACCCCATAAGCCGCTGGCCTCGCGTTGTTGCAATAATACCTGTTGCTCAGTGTGCACGATCAGCCAGAAGCTGTGTTGCTCTGGCAAGGTTTTTCTAGGCTTTTTCGCGGGATAGCATGCTTGCTCGCCCCTCAGTGCCGCCTGACAGCGACGTTTTAATGGGCAGGCGGCGCAATCCGGTTTACTGCGACTACACAGCGAAGCGCCTAAATCCATCATCGCCTGATTAAACTCAGCAACCTGCTGCTCTGGCGTAAGGTGCTCTGCTAACTGCCACAGCTGTTGCTCTACCACTTTAGTACCCGGCCAGCCATCTATAGCAGCAAAGCGGCTTAATACCCGCTTGCAGTTACCGTCTAAAATCGCATAATGCTGGCCTAGACTAAGGGACAAAATAGCACCCGCAGTGGAGCGCCCCACCCCGGGTAACGCCAGCACCTGTTCAAATTGCTGTGGAAACTTCCCTTGATGCAGATCCCGCACTTGTTGCGCCGCCTTGTGCAGATTTCTGGCACGGGCGTAATAGCCTAAGCCTGTCCACAGGTGCAGCACCTCGTCCTGTTGCGCATTAGCCAAGGCAGTGACATCAGGAAACCGCTGAATAAAACGCTCAAAGTACGGAATAACCGTTGCTACCTGAGTTTGCTGTAACATGACTTCACTGAGCCAGGTTTTATAAGGGCTTTTTTGCTGCTGCCAGGGTAAGGTCTTGCGGCCATGTTGCTGATACCAACTGAGTAACTCCGCTGCAAACCACTGCTGATCCAAGGCTAACTCCTATGACAACTTGCTGCTTTAAATAGCAACTTTATTTTAGCTTGGCAGTATAACAGCTGCTGCCAATGCAGTTTAACCATTATTAGGTTGAGCTTGGCCTTTAATCCAAGGATAATAACCGGCTAATTATCAGGCCCGGAGTAAATAGATGAGCCAAGCGCCAGAGCAGCAGACGCCTGCAGCAAGCCCTGCAACAGACGAGCAACCAACCTATATGCGGCGGATCCGCTCTTTTGTGCTGCGTGAAGGCCGACTGACCAAAGGTCAGCAGCATGCGCTAAGCCACTATTGGTCCGAATACGGTTTAAACCATCAAGCAACACCACTGGATTTAGATCAGCTATTCGGCCGGCAAAGTAACAGAGTATTAGAAATTGGCTTTGGTATGGGTAAATCTTTAGTGCAAATGGCTAAAGCCGCGCCAGATACCGATTTTATCGGCATTGAAGTGCATCGCCCCGGTGTTGGCGCTTGCCTGTCAGAGGCGGTAGCACAAGATGTTAAAAATCTACGGGTGTTTGAGCACGATGCGGTAGAAGTTCTGGCTGACAGCATTGCCGATGAGAGCTTAGATACAGTACAGCTATTTTTTCCTGATCCCTGGCACAAGAAAAAGCACCATAAAAGACGTATAGTGCAGCCGGACTTTGTCCAGCTACTGCGCCGTAAACTGAAAATAGGCGGTGTATTTCATATGGCTACTGACTGGCAAAATTATGCCGAACATATGCTTGAAGTGATGTCAGCTGCCCCCGGCTACGAAAACTTGTCGCTAAACGCAGATTATGTGGAACGGCCAGAGCAGCGGCCTTTAACCAAATTTGAACAACGTGGTCAGAGGCTTGGTCACGGTGTTTGGGATCTGATGTTTAAAAGGATAAGTTAATGCTTGCTAACAGCAGCCAGATGGTGCTTCGCAATATTGCCGATTTACAGGGCCGAATCTTAGTGGTGGAACCTGAAGCCGATCAATTGGGCTTTCAGTTAAACCTACCGCATGTCAGCTGCTGGAGCACTGATGCGGCAGTACAGGATAAATGGCAACAAGCCGGGATAAAGTGCATCTTCAGTGCACAGCCCCAGGTTGAGCAAGCCTTTGCCAGCGAGACATTCGATACCATAGTGCTGTTTTATCCGAAAAGTAAGGAGCAGCTGGCGTTTACTTTACAACAACTGACCAGCGCAATGACTGCACAGAGCCAGCTCTATCTGGTCGGTGATAACAAGGGTGGTATTAAAAGTCTGGCCAACCATGCCAGCAAATTGGGCTTACATGCACACAAGCTGGACAGCGCTAAACATTGCCTGTGGTTTTCAGTCAGTGGCAACTTACAACAATCGCCAGCAAGTACCTTCAGCCAGTTTCACATTACCACGACTGCCGGCAAGCTGACCATTTGTTCGTTACCCGGTGTGTTTAATCATGGCAAGCTAGACGTAGGCACTGCCTTGTTACTGCAGCATTTGACGCATATCAATCAGGGCACAGTGCTTGATTTTGCTTGTGGTGCCGGCATTGTTGGTGCCTTTTTAAAACAGCAAGCACCCGACATTGAGCTGCACTGTTCTGACATCAGTGCCCTTGCTGTGGCGGCCAGCAAGGCCACACTACAGGCGAATCAACTGCAAGGCACAGTTGTGGCAGCGGCCGGTTTACCGGCGCAACCTGCAAAATTTCATCATATTGTCAGTAACCCGCCATTTCACACCGGGTTAAAAACCGATTACAGCATCAGTGAAGCTTTTATTGAGCAAAGCAAACAACGTTTATTGCCTGGCGGCAGTTTAACCCTGGTGGCGAATAATCATCTGGCTTACCAGACGATACTCGAGCGGGTATTTACTAAAGTCACAGTATTGGCACGGGAGCATGGTTTTGTTGTGTATCAGGCATTTAACCGCTAGCACTTTAATATCATTCAGCATACTGCTGCCACTCCCCGTGGCAGCAGAGCCTACCTGCTTGCAAGCCGCCAACCGCGTCAAAGCCTGCCCACACAAACTGTACCGGGCGGTGCAATTACCGGATAAGCCTAAAACTGAAATTTTATGTATTTGTGTAACCGACTTTCAACCCTTGCTACAACCAGCCAGTAGTGGTTCACAGCGGCTAGAGCAGCATAGGTACCGGCAACAACTGCAAGCGGAACTCGGGCGCGATCTAGAGCCTATACTGCAGATACTACGACGCGAGCGTTAAGGCATTAGCAAGCGGCGCGCGACAAAACTGCCCATCGCACACTCCTGCTGCTGCGCCAGCACCGGCACCAGATACAACTGCCCCTGCTCAACCCAATACATGGCTAATTGCTGGCATTGCTCAGCTAACTGCCAGGCTTGTGCTTTATCGCAGATCACTATCCAGCTTTTTTCCTGCACACTGAAATCAGGTGCAGCGCCGGTGACTTTGCGGCAAAGCAGCCGGCGCTGTTGCAGCACATGCTCAAATTGCTTGTCCAAACACTGATTCAGTAACGGGTTGGTAAGCTTACCCCAGGGGTTTTGCGCACTGATAATGGCAAAATTGAGTTCAGCTGCCACATCCTGATGACATATAAAAATAGTTTGCCTATAAGCTTCCCATAACGACATAAGCACACTTCCAAGCTCAACTGCAGTAAATATAATGGCTGACTGAGAAAATGCCAGCGTGGTTTGCTAATTTGCGTTAATCTGCATAACATCATTAAGGGATTAAAAAAATCTGTCGCGATAAAGGGCAAAACGCATGATTGGATTAGATAAAACCAGCTCTATTAAAAGTGCGCTGATCTGGATCATCATGCTGGTATGCAGCCTGACATTATCTGCGGCCGTGTTACTGTCAACCATGCAGGACATCAAGTTACAACAGCAAAAATTATTCGCCGAGCTGGATAGTTATCTGAACATCCTGTCTTCTAACGCCAGAGACAGTCTGCTAAGTAACGATAGTAGTTTAGAAGAACAGCGCTTAAACTCCTTTTCTGCAGTTAATATGATTCACAATTTACATGTGTATAAGTGGCAGCCAGCAACTGAGCAGTTCGATTTTTTTGCCAGTTATAATCATCGGGAAGTGGGCCCACATCCGGTGCAATTCAGCCGTTTGACGCAGCTGCATAAACCCTATGTCAGTGATAATCATATTGAGTTGAGTAAACCGCTGATGCAGGGCACCGATTTGCTCGGCTATGTATACATGCGGGTTAGCCGTAAAGAGCAATCCGCCTATATTCAAAACCGCATAGTCACCGATATTATTATTATTGTTATTGCCTTGTCGTTAGCTTTTTTTATTGCTCAGGCACTACAAAAAAAATTCACCGCACCACTGCATCAATTATTAAGCCTGATGCAAAGAGTGGCCAAAGATAAAGACTACCAATTACGCGCTACGGCAGCGCCATTACACGAATACAACCTGCTAAGCCGCGCTTTTAATACTATGTTAGACCGTATTGAGCAGCAGCTGTTAAAACGACAGGAAGCAGAGCAGGAAATTCGCCTGTTAAACCAACAGTTAGAGCATAAAATCACTGAGCGCACTAAAGCGCTTAAAGCCTCTAATCAGGAGTTATTAGATACCCTAGCCAAGTTACACCAATACCAAAGCCAGATTGTACAAACCGAAAAAATGTCCAGCTTGGGGCAAATGGTCGCTGGCGTGGCGCATGAGGTTAATACGCCTATCGGGCTGGGTGTGACCGCCTCCACCCTGATGCAGGATAAACTGCAGGAAATACAAAAATCCTTTGACGATAAAAATCTGACAGCCAGTCAATTGGCAAAGTTTTTACTCGACAGTAAGGAAAACCTAGGCATTATTTACCGTAATCTGGATCGGGCTGCCAGCCTTATCAGCAGCTTTAAACAGGTAGCGGTAGATCAATCCAACGACAATCGCCGGCAATTTAATATGCTGCAGTTAATCAACGAAGTACTGCTATCACTGCGGCCAAACCTGAAAAAAACCCAACACATTATCAATGTTGACTGCCCTGCCAACCTGAATATTGACAGTAAACCGGGCCCAATAAATCAAATTTTCATTAATCTCATTATGAATAGTCTAATCCATGCTTTTGAGCAGCAGGAACAAGGTGAAATCACTATTCAGGTGCAATATGTGCAACAAAACTGCCTGATACGTTACTGTGACAATGGCACCGGGGTACCAGAGAACATTAAAAAACGCATTTTCGACCCCTTTGTTACTACCAAACGAGGCGCTGGCGGCAGCGGTCTGGGTATGCATCTGGTCTATAACTTAGTCACCCAGGCATTACATGGCAAAATACAACTGGAAAGCACTTTGGGTCAGGGTATTGAAATTTTGATAGAGTTCCCTGTGATTGACACCAGCAATACTAACAAAACATAGGCTAAGTGATTGTTTATTATGATCTAAATTATAAAAAGCCCATATTCAAAATTAGCTTATGCGAATTGTTAACAAAATTTCTTGTTAACAATTCGCCTTGTAGATATAATTAGTTATTATTTGACAATATCAGTGTCAACTATAATGCTTTTGTAGGCTATACTTTTCACAAAATCCACATAAGGTTTAACTCTAATGCAAACACCTGTGATTTTAATCGTTGAAGATGAAGAAGTAACCAGATTAAATTTGGTTAGTTTGTTTCAGGGCGAGGGCTACGATGTTATCGAAGCTCTTAACGGCGACGAAATGTACCAACAGCTGGCTCAAAATAAAGTCAACCTGGTAGTGATGGACATCAATCTACCCGGTAAAAATGGTTTAATCCTGGCACGTGAATTACGCCAGAAAGAGAACATTGGTTTAATCTTCTTAACGGGACGCGACAGCGAAGTGGATCGCATCCTGGGTTTAGAAATTGGCGCTGATGATTATCTGACCAAACCATTCAACCCACGTGAGCTGACTATCCGCGCCCGTAACCTGTTAAATCGTACCGTTGCGCAGCCAGTCGTTGAAGAGCATAAAAGCGTCGTCAAGTTTAATGGCTGGACGCTGGATGAAAACAGCCGTAATTTAACATCTCCTAAAGGCATGGCGCGTCGTTTACCAAAGGGTGAGTACCGGGCGCTGCGCCTGATGCTGGACACCCCTGGTAAAATCTTCACGCGTGAGCAACTGATCCGTCATATGACCGGTCGCGATTTACGGCCAAACGATCGTACTGTTGATGTAACTATCCGCCGTATCCGCAAGCACTTTGAGTCGGATATCGACAGTCCGGAGTTAATCAGCACCATTCACGGTGAAGGCTACCGCTTCGTTGGTAAAATCGACAAATAAGCTCAGGCTTTAAAATCGTCGATGTACTGATACAGAGCAGCAAGTTGCTGCTCTGTCGTTAAATGAAAGTCTACCAATTGCCGTTCCAGTCCCAGCCACTGCAATTCGTCCTGTTCTAATTTTTTAGCCTGACGCTGCACCCACAATAAGCCAACTGATGCTGCCGCACCCTTAAGTTTATGTGCTGCTTCCCTGAACTCTTCTGCGTGCTGAAGCACTGCCGCTTCAATCATCTTATTGATGTAACCTGGTAATAATTGACTAAATAATTGAGCACTGCGCCTTACTGTATCCGGACCAAGCGACTGCAGATAGTCTTGTAGAATTGCCGTATCCAGTACCTGGTGCTCTGGTGTTTCGGTCTGGCTTAATTGCTGGATTTTTAGTGCGCTAGGAGAAAACAATTGTGCCAGCATCTGGTCAAGCTTATTGGTATTAATTGGTTTAGCCAAAGCACCATCAATATGAATGCTTTGCAATTGCTCCTCAGCTTTTCGGACATTGGCACTTAACACCACAATAGGGATGGCTGAAAGATGGCTTTCTGTGCGGATATAACGGGCTATCTGATCGCCATTCATATCGGGTAATTGCATATCCAACAACACCAGATCTATATCATCTTCTGTCTCTAACAACGCTATCGCATCTTCGCCGGTATCAGCATGGATAACGGTGTGTCCCCGCTGCTCCAGTAAGGCAGTGGCAATTTCGGCATTCAACGGCACATCTTCAATTAATAATATGGTGAGCTCCGGGCAATTAATGGTGTTTTCCGAGGGCGCCAGTACCAACTCGGTCGGCAATGAAACTGAAAAACAACTGCCTTCGCCGGGCAAGCTCTTGACACTGACTTTACCTTGCATGGCTTCTACCAAAGCCCTTGAAACTGATAGGCCTATTCCAGAACCCATAATACTCATGCGCCGGCCGTCACTGGACTTATAATACATATCAAAAATACGCGCTTGCTCGTCTTGCGCAATACCAATACCGGTATCAATTACACTGAAGGCCAGACGCATTTGGGGTTGCGTCAAGAACTGGCAGTGTAAGCTAACCAGACCCTGGCTGGTAAATTTTACGGCGTTATTTAACAAATTCCATAATACTTGTCGCAGGCGGGTGGCATCCAGTTTAAGGTATATGTCTAATTCACCATCACACTGTAAATTAAACTGCAGGCCTTTTTGCTGACAAATCAATTCTGCAAAATTGGCGATGTCATTGATAAAGCTTTGCACGTGCACGCTTTGATAAACAATATCCAGATCCTGGCGATCAATCTTATCTAAATCAATAATATCATTGAAAATATTTCCCAGAGTTTCAGCGCTGCTAAAGATGGTATTAGCCCAACCTTGTTGCGGTTCGCCAAGTTGACTATCCAGTAATCGCCGGCTTAAGCCTACTATGCCATTAAGTGGTGTTCTCAGCTCATGGCTAAGCGTAGCTATAAACTTACCTTTGTCTTGATAGGCTTTTTCCAGTGCCTGTTCAGCCAGTTTGCGGGAGGTAATATCCCGACCAAACCCCAGCAAACCAATGTAGCGGCCATAGCGGTCATAAAACGGCACTTTGCGCAGTTCAAACCACAGAACCTGACCATCTTCACGTAAAAACTCTACATCCAGAGTTAACTCAGTTTGCTCGGCAACCTGTTGATATTCTGTAAGAATTGCTGCTTGCGGGTTATCATCTGCATACAAGAGAGCTGGGTTGTGGCCAATCAGTTGTGCAGCAGGTTTACCCATGATGATTTCAAACATCTTATTGCAACTGGCCAGGCAGCCTTTTTCGTCCCGGTAATAAAATAAGTCAGGTGAACTATCGACAATAGAACGGATAAGCAAACTTTGTTCTTCTAATTCAAGCTGGGTTTTTTTGCGCTCTGAGATCTCTTTTCGCAGCTCGTCAATCGCCCGGCGTTTGGCCTGAAAGGCCTTTTTACGTTCTTCAATTTCAAAGTTAAGTTGTCGGATGCTGTCCTGCATACTTTGGCTGAGCAAGCGCTCCTGATGCGCAGAGTCCTGCAAATACAATAAGGTAGCATCAAGGTGCAGGGTTAAGTAAAACACCACGCTGATCAAAATTGGCATAGTTAACAGACATAACCCCAGCAAATAATATAGCTGGGGTAACTGGCGCTCCAGTTGCAGCAAACTGGTCACGCCAAAATAAAACAGCAAAACGGCCAGACAACACAATGCCAACAGGATTAACCCAAATCGCAGGCGGCCCCACTGACGGATCATAGCCGCAAACGATTTTACCTGTGGATGGACAGGACTTTGCATTAGTTTTTACCTAGCTTAGTAAAACCTTATTCAGCCGGTTGTAACTGCAACATAAAGTTACGGTATGAGCAATATTGGAGCTCTGAGCCAAACTGTCTGAACGATCCCTGCCGGCTGTATGCAGTGTGATCTTTGGCAATTTTTAGTGAGTACCCCTGACCAATTCGGACAGAACGGCCATCAGCTTGCCTGGCTTGGGTAGAACATAATAACTGTGCCAGCTGCCGGTAATTGTCACGTTCAAAAATCTCGCCTGATAGCAGCATAGGCGATTGAGTATTAGTTGGTGCAAATTTCCAGTCGGCAAAACGGCTACGTAATTGGCCTGCACGCAGCTCCATCTCATCGCCACGCGTTAAATAATGGGTTTGCACATTAGTGAGCAGCAAAGCCGCGCCCTCACCGCTGCTGGTCGCATTTTGCATATCCACCACATAAACGCCGCTTTCGCCAATAACACTCATCCGCACTTCGGGATCATCGCTGTTTCGGCTAAAGCCTACTAACAGGGCAGTAGCTTCATCAACACCAAAGCCAAACCTGGTTTGACTGTCATGTAATAAGCGGATCAGCCGTCCCTGTCGGCCACGTTCAGAAAAATGTGTATCTAGCACACCCCAGGGAAATAACCCAAGTCCACCTGCACTGCTGTAAGTCAGATGGTTCTCTGCCAGGCCATTGCTGCAGCTTTGATCTTTGTCGCATCCTGCGGCAGGAGCAGGTAAGTCAAAGGCGCCAAATTGCAAAGCGGTAAAACTGTCACCGTTAGTAATCATAGGTGCGCGATGCCCCTGGTAACTACCACCTGACATCACAGCTGTACCTGCACTGGTTCCGGCAACCACAATCTGACCTGCTTTAAGCATACGGTCTATTTGCTGTAATTCGGGTGAGGGGCTGCCATCATCGAAGCGTAATGCCTGCACCGTCAGGCTTTGATCGCCACCATTAAAAAAAATCGCATCAGAGCGGCGAATTTGTTCAACGGCAGCTTTACTTCCTGCCCGGCAAAAACTTTTAAACTGTGACATCAAATCGGGATAGACCCGCTCACGCTGATAAGTACCATGCTTTTGCGCTAAAAAATCGGATAAATTATTACAAGCCTGACGATCTTCCGCTTGTTGTGCGGCCTGATAGGCGGCATTTAACGGTAGCCAACTGACTTCAGCACCGGCTTCCTCTAGTAAATTGGTATAAAAATCTACTGCCGCAAAAGGGTCACGTGAAGACGCCGTTACCACTAGCACCCGCGGTTTACGGCTGGGGCCGGCCACTTGCTGTGCCATCTCAATAAAAGTGGTATAGAGCTCGACTGAAAACGCATCTGTGGTTTGACTTAAATCGGCAAATTCACGAAGGCGCTGATTAGGCCTGCCACGAGCTGTACCCAGTACTGGCACTTCTAATTGGTCAAACACAAAGTTACGCTCATGTTCGCTTAAACTTGCATAATTGAGTCTGCCTGCCACCCAAACACCATCTACTTCAATTTCAGCACCACGCCAGTAACGTAATAAATCGCGTTCGCTGATCGACTGCTGATCGAGGCGGCTGCGAATAAATTCCAGCACGGCCAATGTCTGCTGCTGTTCAATTATCCGATCTTCACTCCAGAAACCAGCACTGTTAATTGCGGCTAAATTTGCTTCTGATAACTGAAATAATGCATGTTTTTTTGCTGCAGCTGAAAAAATGTCAGCGCTTCGACAATATCGATCAGAGGTGGAACTACAGGTTTTTACACCACCACCAATCAACATCATTGAGAAATCAGGCATTTTGCTCGTTGCTACATTGGCAGAAACAGGCAGGGCCAACAGCATGGCTGTGATACAAGTCGTTAGCTTTTTCATTATCTCTTTCTTATTTTAAACAGCAATTTTACCAGCAGGCTACACCAGCAAAGGGTTAGCAGCACAACTGTCCCCTAAGGTTCAGGCCAATAGATTATCCTGTATTGACATCTTTGCCAATTAGAAGTAGAAATAAGCTGCTGCTAGTCACCATCAAAAGTGAAATCAGCAAAATCAGTGTTTAACCCCAATACTCGCAAGCCGGGTATTTATTATAAAAGTAGCGATATGTTAAAGAAAGCCTTGATGCTCGGTTCATATCATTACTCGTCATACTACCTTTCTGAGTGGTTTAACGAGTAGAAACGTTACAGACAACGCTTACCGTTTGACTGCGGTTAGGCTTGCTCTGCGTTTTTATTCGTTCAAATTTTAAAGCAATAAAGCAAAAACGAAGCTTAATTCGGCTATGCGACTGCAGACTGCTGCTGTTGTGCCGTTAATCCAACAGGTGTTTACATGAATAAACTATCAAAATCAGCTCTGGCGGTTGCCAGCGCTTTAGCGATGTCACAATTTGCCTTCGCTGCAGAAGAAGTCGCCAAAGAAGAACAAAAAGTAGAGCGCATTGAAGTGACCGGTTCACGCATTAAAGGTGTTGACCTTGAAGGCGCCCAACCTTTAGTTGTGCTTTCAGCAGAGGATATTAAAAACTCAGGTGCCAGTTCAGTGTACGAATTACTGCGCGATCTGGGCCAGGTTCGCGGTGGAAACGGTACCTTCTCAACATCTGAGAGCGGTGCGACTTCAACAGCAACACCAGCCGGACAGGCCGCGGCCTCTCTGCGAGGTTTAGGCCCGTCCTCTACCCTGACCTTGATAAATGGTCGTCGGGTTGCCGCGTCATCATTTGCTGCTGGCACACAAAATTTTGTTGATATCAATAGTATTCCGCTGGCCGCGATTGAGCGGGTGGAAATTCTGGCGACCGGTGCCTCGGCAATTTATGGTGCCGATGCCGTAGCCGGTGTTATTAACTACATTCTGAAGAAAGACTACGACAAAGCTGAGCTAAACGTTTCTTATGGCAACAGTACAGCGTCCAGCAACGAAGGCACCGCCAACGTTAACTTTATCATTGGCCAACAAGTGGCTGGAGGTAACCTGACGTTATTTGCTGATTTTTATGATCGCAAGGCTTTTACCGCGCAGGACCGTGACTTTACCCGTACGCCTATTTTAGCCAGTAATTATTCTTACCTGCCAAAGGGTACCCCTAACATTTATTTTAACTCTGCTCGCAGCGGCGATGAGATTGGTAACCCTGATTGCGCTACGCCTTTTGTCACTACTGAGTTTGGTGAGGAGATTTGTGCTTATTACGGCAACGAAGATGATGTATTGCGCAGCCCGATTAAAAGCGCATCAGCCGGTTTAATGTTTAACCGTGACCTGAGCAATGGTTTAGTATGGAATACCGATTTATTTTACTCACGTACGAAATCAACAGCCGTATCCAGCCCGGCGCCAATAAATCAGTTAAACGATGCTGAAGGCGCCTGGGTGCCAGAGAATGCGTTAGATCACTTCCCTGGTGTCACCCGCGATAACGATTTTATCTATTTTGGTGATGATGAAATCTGGATTGATCCGTTTTTTTCACCCAATGGCCGTCGCTTGTGGGGTTTCCGGTTTGATGCTCGCTTTAACGACCC
>NZ_DAINOE010000054.1:0-22046 GCF_036735525.1 Arsukibacterium sp.
ATGATGGCGTTGCCCGTGCGTTATTGGCCAAGGCGGTGTTTTACATTGTACCTAACATGAATCCTGATGGCAGTGTGCGTGGCCATTTACGTACTAATGCGGCTGGCGCAAATTTAAACCGCGAGTGGCAAGAGCCTTCGATGACTCGTAGCCCGGAAGTATTTTTGGTACGTCAAAAAATGCTGGAAACCGGTCTTGATATGTTTTTAGACATTCATGGCGATGAAAACTTGCCATATAACTTTGTGGCTGGCAGCGAAGGCGTACCGTCATACACTGCCAAAGTGCAGCAATTAGAGCAGCGCTTTAAACAAGCCTTGTTAACCCTTACCCCTGAATTTCAGGACGAGTTTGGCTATGACAAAGATGCTCCGGGTCAGGCCAACCTGACTGTCGCCACGAACTGGGTAGGTAATCAGTTTAATTGTTTAAGCTACACCGTCGAAATGCCGTTTAAAGACAATGCCAATTTACCAGATGAAGCCTTTGGTTGGTCTGATGTGCGGTCTATGAAATTAGGGCAAGACATGTTGGCGGCTATTCTGGCCGTGGTGGATGACTTAAGGTAAGCAAAAGGCAGTATTATGGCGATTATTTCTTGTCCGTTTTGCGGGCATAGGGTGTCAGATAAAGCCAGCAGTTGCAGTAATTGCAAAGGTGACTTAACCGGTGATCCGGTTAAACTGGCGGCGGTGCAACGTGATCGCCGTTTAAAACAGTCACAATCGCTGGTAAATCAGTCAATGTTAGCCCTGATTTTATTTCTGGGGGGCTTTGGCGTGCTGTATTGGTGGCAACCTAGCTCCGGCAGCTATAACGAATATGTATCTACCGCGGCTATTGCCGTGGGTTTTATCTGGTATGTGGTCACACGGGTGCGTATTATCCTGTTAAAGCGAAGCGTCAAAAATGGATTTTAATTCTTTAGTCAGTGCCATGGCGCCTGAAACCTACCAGAAACTGGCCGATGCAGTGGCCATTGGCCGCTGGGCCGATGGCACCTTACTGACAGAGCAGCAAAAAGAGCAGACCTTACAACTGGTGATGGCATACCAGGCTAAAGTGTTGCGCTCTGAAGAACTCTTTACCATAGGGGCTAATGGTCAGATGATTCAAAAGACCAAAGCCGAATTAAAAAAACAATTTGCTGCACCTGATGCTATTGCAAGGTTTACACACGATGATCTTTAAACGATGGTTTGCGCCCAAGTGGCAACATGCGGATGCCGCTATACGGCAACAGGCGCTGGTGGATTTAAGCGCCGATAATGCTGAACATAAACAGATTTTACACGAGCTGGCATTTAACGACTCCAGTGAAACAGTGCGGCGCTTGGCATTGCATCAGCTCAATGATTTTGCGCTATGGTGGCAAGCCAGTAAGCAAGACAGTGCTGAGCGTTTAAAACACTATGCAGAGCAGCAGGTGATTACGGCTTTGTTAGATGGTAGCCTAGCCCCCGCGGTCAAAAAGCAGTTTGTGCATGAATGTCAACGGCAAAGTGTGTTAGAGCAATTGGTACAGCAAGAGCAAGATGCAGAGCTGAGCTATCAGCTGTTATGCCGGCTGGATAAAATAGAGCTGACCAGTGCCGCGTTACTAAATGATGTGCTGTTACCAAGGCATAAACAGCAATTACTGGCGCAAATATCAGAACCTAAGTTACTGGAAAAGCTAGCAAAACAGTTAAACGCTGAACTCTCAGCTCAGGCGTTAACCCAGCTCCAGCATCTACAGTTACAGCAACAAAAACCTGGCCAGCTGCGGAAGCAACTAACCTTGTTACTGGCAAAATTAAATGCCCTGCGCGAGCGCACCCCTTTGGCACAGCTGCCAGCACAATTACAACAGCTGGATGCACAGTGGCAGCCACTGTTGGCGGAGTTTGCCAGCTTTGCGGCAATAGAGTCAGAGCAACTGCAACAAAAATACCAGCAGCTTCACAGCAAATTACAACAGTGGTTAGCGCCTAAATTGGCTGAATTTGCCGAGCAGCACGCCGCAGAGCAGCAACAGCAGGCGGCAGAGCAGCGCTATCAGCTGCTCAAATCTGCGCTATCAGATTTACGCCAGCAAGTGCAGCAGCTGTTGCTGCAACACGAATTAAGCCTGACAGAGCCGCTAACGGCAGAGCTTGTCAGCTTAAGACCACAATTGGATGACAGTGTCCTTAGCGCTAGCCAGCAGCAAACCTTGCTCAGCGCCTGGTTGCAATTAGAGCAACAGCTGGGCGTTTTACCCGATTTAGCCGAAAAAATGGCGCAGGCCACCCAGTTACTAACCAGTTGGCAACAAGTTGAGCTGCCCCAAGCGCAAGCACAACTGCAAGAAGCAAAACAGCATAATCAGCAACGGTTACAGCAATGGCGCGAGCTCACCCGCAAGTTGCCATTAGCACTGCCTGAGAGTTTGCAGCAAGCCTTCGATGAGCTTAATAACCGTTGGCAACAACAGTTATTTCAGCTGGAACAGGCGGCTAAACGTCAGGCGCAGCAATGTCGCAGTAAATTAGCGGAATTTCAGCGCTTACATGCCGCCGGCCGTTTTAATGTGTTATTTGGTTTATTCAAAGGTATTTCTGAGCAATATCAGCAATTAACCGAGCCTGAGCAACAGCAATTAGCTAAAGATTACCAGCAAGCCCAGAGCCAGCTGGCAGAGCTGACTGAGCTGCAGCAGTATATTGCAACGCCGCGCAAGCAGCAGTTATTGGCCCAGATGCAGCAGCTTCAGGCTGAGCCACTATCTGGCGAGGATCAGGCTGCAGCGGCCGAGGCCAGTGCCCGAGCAAAACAGGTTAAATTAGCCAGGCAAAACTGGCAAAGTCTGGGCAAGGCGGATCCTGAATTGGATCAGCAACTGGATGCTGCCTTTAACCAGGCCTGTGAAGCTGCTTTTGAACCCTGCCGGGCTATCTTCGCCCGCCAGGATGCAGAGCGCGCGGCTAATGTGCTGGAGCGTGAGCAGATACTGCAGCATCTAGCTGAGCTAGAGCAAGCCGCATTGACTGATGCCAAAGTACTGGAAAGCCGGTTTCAGCAGTTATTGTCACAATGGAAAGGCGCCGGTGCGGTAGACAGAACCCACTACCAGGCTTTGCAGCAGCGTTTTAAAGTGCTGGAGCAAGACATCCGGCAACAGTTAAAAGCACTGCAGCAACAAGTTGCGCAGCGTAAACAACAGCTGATCGATGAAGTACAACAGGCGCTGAATCTCACCGATGCTCAGCAGCAGGCCCGGGTAATTAAACAGTGTCAGCAACAATGGAAAACGCTGGGCTTTGCCGGCAAACATCAGGAGCAACAGCTGTGGACTGCCTTTCGTGCACTCTGTGATGGTTTTTTCAGTGAGCTTAAGCAGCAGCAACAGGCGCAGCAAGCGTCTGAGCAGTCTGCAATATCTGCCTTTAACGCCAGGTTTGCTGAGCTTCGGCAACAGCTGCCGGCATTAGCCAGTGTGGCGGAGGTAGAGTTAGTGCTAGCAAAACTTGCTGAGCTGCCCGTTGCGCCTAACGCTGAATGCCACCAGCAAGTTGGGCAGCTGCAACAACAATTACAGCAACGATTAAATGCTCAGCGAGAAGCGGGGCAGCAGCAACAAGCCCGTCAGGCATTACAGCAGTTATTTAGCCAGCTGGAAGCCTTGGCGCCGGTTGAAAACTGGCCACAGCCTTATCGTGAACACCTCTCTTTGCAACCCGCCCTTAATCGCCAGCAATTAACGCTGGCGCTGGAGATGCAAAGTGGCGTAGCGGTGACTGCAGAAGATGCTCCGGCACGTCAGCAGGTACAGTTATTGTTGTTATCACAAAAACACAATGATGGCATTACTCCTGAGCCAGTCTTATTGTTTAAGCAATGGCTGGCGCATGGTGCCGTCACTCAGGCTGAATTACCGCTGTTGCAGCGGGTTAAGCAACTAATGTTGCCCTAGGCTAGTTAAGAGCTCGCAGCTAGCCGTTACTGAGTTCGCCACGCAAATTCTGTTGCATTTGCTGGCGAACCTGCTCAGTACTGAGCGGCTTACTTAGCAGGTAATGCAGCTTAGTCAGGGTGGCTTCTAAGGTCATATCAAAACCACTAATCACGCCATGGGTTTTCAGTGCATTACCCGTGGCGTAGCCTTCCATATTGACTTTACCTTTAAAGCATTGGGTGCAATTAACTAGTATCAGGCCACGCTGTGCGGCTTGTTGCAGCACCTCGAGTAACTCAGGGCGCTGCGGCGCATTACCGACACCAAAAGATTTAATAATCAGTGCCCGTACCGGGTCGTGTAGCATATTACGAATGACATCAGTGGTGATACCAGGATACAGCGTCACCACGGAAATGGGCTGAGGGGTGATATCGGCGACCTGAAGCGGAAGCGCATCAAATGCTTGGGTCAGCTTGCCTTCAATCAGATTAATGTGAATACCCGCCTCTAATAAGGGCAGCATATTGGGTGAGGCAAAGGCATTAAAGCCATCGGCATCGGCTTTAGTGGCGCGATTGCCGCGAAATAATTGATTATTAAAAAACAGCGCCACTTCGGCGATAGGGTAGTTAGCCGCCAGATAAAGCGCATTTAATAAATTGACCTGACCGTCAGAGCGCAGTTGGGCCAGCGGAATTTGCGAGCCGGTAATAATGACCGGTTTTTGCAGGTTTTCCAGCATAAATGACAGCGCCGATGCGGTGTAGGCCATAGTATCAGTACCATGTAACACCACAAAACCATCATATTGCTGATAATGCTGTTGAATATCTTTGGCGATATGCAGCCAGTGAGCCGGGGTCATATCGGAAGAGTCAATGACCGGATGGTACTCATGAATATCAAAAAGTGGCATTTCGCTGCGATAAAATTCGGGCATACGCTTTACGGTATCCCTTAAAAAGCCAGGCACCGGCACAAAGCCTTGTGCCGATTGCTGCATACCGATGGTACCGCCGGTATAGGCGACATAGATACGTTTTCTGCTCATAGTGACATTCCAAAGCGCTGATTTAATTAGCAGGCTAAAAAAAAGCCCGACAGGATGCCGGGCATTGTAAAGCAGTATGGCTTAGCTGTCAGTCAATACGACACACCAGACAGTAAGAGTAAATACCGTTTGGATCGTTGAATTGATTCATTAACACAAAGTCTTGTTTTATTTGTTGAGTTAATTGTTGCAGCGCACGACGCTCAGGGCTCTGGCTGATGTTCGGTAACCAACCCCTTACAGAAGCAGCACCGAATAAGTCGTTCATCATTTGCTCGAACGGAGCTAGCTCGTGCTGCATCACTTTAATGTCATAGTTGCTCAGGCCGGCTTTTTCTGCTGCTGCAGCAACGGCATCAGCGAAGGTACCCAGTTTATCTACCAGACCAAATTCCAGCGCCTGACGGCCAGTCCAAACGCGGCCTTGCGCCACGGCATCGACGGCTTCAATACTCATATTGCGGTTTTCTCCGACCATGGTCAGGAATTCGCTATAGCCACGCTCAATTAATAATTGGAATAACTGCTGTGCTTGAGGATTCAAGCCCTGATACAGCGGTAAGCCGCCTGACAAACCGGCTAACTCAGTGGTACCGACACCATCCACGTTTAAGCCCAAGGTGGATAAGGAATTTTCCAGTGTGTGCAGTAAACCAAAGATGCCGATAGAACCGGTAATGGTTGTGGGGGCGGCCCAGATCTCGTTTGCAGGGGCAGCAATCCAGTAACCACCCGACGCCGCTACTGCACCCATAGAGGCAATAACAGGTTTGCCGGCTTCACGTAATAAAGTGATTTCCTGACCAATAATCTCAGAAGCAAAAGCACTGCCACCACCACTGTCAATACGCAGTACCACAGCTTTTACTTTGTCATCAAAACGGGCACGGCGCAGCAGGGCAGCGGTAGAATCACCGCCGACGGTACCAGCACGGGCAGTACCATCAACGATAGTGCCGCGGGCTACCACCACTGCAACTTTATCTGTTAACGGATTATCAATAGTTTTTGAAGGAATCACCAGCTTGGCATAATCATCGAAGCTGACATGATTGTAGGTGTGTTTATCATTAGCACCAACCAGCGCAATCATTTGTTCACGGAACTGATGGCTGGTTTTAAGTGCATCCACTAATCGGTTTTGCAGCGCGTACTGGCTTAAATCACCTTCAGCCAGTTTCACTTTGTCAAACAAAGACTGATAGGTTTCATCAAAGTTATCCAGACTAAAACCTCTGCGCGCAGCAACCTGCTCTTTATAATCCTGCCATAATTCGTTTAACCAGGCAGCGTTGGCTTCTTTAGCTTCAGCCGACATATCATCGCGGATAAATGGCTCAACCGCCGATTTGTATGTACCAACCCGAAACACATGGGTATTGATTTTCAGCTTTTCCAACGCGTTCTTATAGAACATCGGGAAGCTGCCATAGCCTTCCAGAATAACTGCGCCCATAGGCATTAAGTTAATCTCATCGGCATAACTGGCCAGAAAATATTGGTTTTGACCAAAGAAACCACCGTAAGCAAAGACGTTTTTACCGGCTGCTTTAAATTCTTCAATCGCGGCACCGACCACCTGCATTTTGTCCAGTGAGGCGCGGCCTAAACCCGATAAATCCAGTACCATCACTTGAATGCGTTTATCTTTAGTGGCCTGCTGGATAACTTTAACCACGTCAGTCACCAGCACTTCAGGTTGTTCTTCCTGACCACCCAGGCCTTCATTAATAATGGCGCTGAAGGGGTCGACATAACGTTTTTGTTCAACCAAATCGCCATTAATATTTAAGATCAGCGCAGAGGTTTCAGCGATGTTGACTTTTTCCTCACCACTAAATAGTGAAATACCGATGATCAAAACGAAAAAAATAAAAATAATATTTAAAATAATCGATCTGAAGCCTTTGTAGACACGCCACATGGCGCCAAAGATGCGCCGGAACAGGCCTTTTTGCGGTTGAGACATAATGCCATCCTGTATAAGTTTAAAAAAACAGAGTTTATTGAGCTTATGCTAACCAATTTATGGATAAAGACTAAATTGAATTTGTAAGTAAATGTTTATTACTTGCCAAGGACAGTTAAAGCAGCTACATTTTACCGATCTGACAGGTACGACCAGAGAGGCTATTGTGGCATACCAAAAATTATTAACGCCATTAGATTTAGGCTTTACCCAGCTGAAAAACCGCGTAATCATGGGCTCGATGCATACTGGGCTCGAAGAAGAGAAAAACGGCTTTACTAAGTTAGCCGCTTTTTATGCCGAGCGCGCCAAAGGCGGTGTTGGCCTTATTATTACCGGCGGTATCAGCCCCAACTTTCGTGGCAACCTGGTGCCCTTTGGCAGTCAGCTTAGTTATTGGTGGCAAGTCAGAAAACATAAACAGGTGACCCAGGCTGTGCATCAGCATGATGCAAAAATATGTCTGCAACTGTTACACGCTGGCCGCTATGGCTACCACCCATTTAATGTGGCCCCGAGCAACATTCAATCACCAATCACGCCCTTTAAACCCGGTGCCATGTCGGGTCGGCAAATTAAAAGTACCATTAAAGATTTTGCTTATGCCGCGCGTTTAGCCAAGCAGGCTGGGTACGATGGTGTAGAAATAATGGGCTCTGAGGGCTATCTGATAAACCAGTTTATTTGTCAGCGCACTAATCAGCGGACTGACGAGTGGGGTGGCAGTTTTGATAACCGTAGTCGTTTTGCACTGGAAACGGTAAAAGCGGTACGTGAAGCTTGTGGTGACGATTTTATTATTATCTATCGCTTATCGATGCTCGATTTAGTAGAAGATGGTAACACCTTTGAAGAAGTGGTGGCCTTAGGTCAAGCCGTAGCTAAGGTAGGGGCTACCTTAATCAATACCGGTATTGGCTGGCATGAAGCGAGAGTACCAACCATTACTACCCGGGTACCGCGGGCGGCTTTTAGCTGGATAACTGAACGGGTGCGTAAAGAGTTAACTATCCCGGTGATTGCCACCAACCGTATTAATGATCCCCAGGTGGCCGAGGATATTCTGGCCAATGATCAAGCTGATTTAGTCTGCATGGCGCGGCCTTTTTTAGCCGATGCTGATTTTGTTAATAAAGCTGCAGCCAATCAAGCTGAGTTAATTAATACCTGTATTGCCTGTAATCAGGCGTGTTTAGACCATGTATTTCAGAAAAAACGCGCCAGTTGCCTGGTCAATCCGCGCGCTTGTTATGAAACCGAATTAAACTTTACCCCTGCAACCAAACGTAAAAAACTGGCTGTTGTTGGTGCCGGCCCGGCCGGACTGGCGTTTAGCGTTTATGCCGCACAACGCGGACATGAAGTGCATCTATTTGATAAATCTCACCAAATTGGCGGCCAGTTTAATTACGCAAAACAAATTCCGGGCAAAGAAGAATTCAGCGAAACTTTGCGCTATTTTGGTCGTATGATAGAACTGCACGCTATTAAACTGCATTTAAATTCAGCTCAAACGGTGGCAAGCTTACAAGCGGGCGCCTTTGATGAAGTGATCCTGTCAACCGGTATAGTGCCACGAGACATTTCACTAGAGGGGCAGGACCATCCTAAGGTATTAAGTTATTTAGATGTGCTGCGCGATCACAAAGCGGTTGGTAAACATGTGGCTATTATTGGTGCCGGTGGTATTGGTTTTGATGTTGCTGAATACCTCACTGAAAACCATTCACTCAGCCTGCAGCCAGATGCCTGGTTGCGCGATTGGGGGGTAGATAAAAACTATGCCGCTCGTGGTGCCTTATTACCTGATGCGATGCCAGAGCCTGCTGACCGCAAAATTTATTTGCTGCAACGTAAAAACAGCAAAGTCGGGGCAGGCTTGGGTAAAACCAGTGGTTGGAGTCACCGGGCCTCTTTGAAAAAGAAAGGCGTAGAAAGCATGAGCGGTGTTAATTACCTGCGTGTAGATGACGAGGGCTTATGGATAGAATTAGCCGGAGAGGCGCGTTGCCTGGATGTTGATAATGTCATCATCTGTGCAGGTCAGGTGCCACTGCGTGAGCTGCAACAAGGCTTAACTGAACAGGGGATACCGGTACACCTGATAGGCGGTGCCGATGTCGCAGCCGAATTAGACGCCAAACGTGCCATTCGTCAGGGAGCTGAACTGGCAGCGGTTATTTAACCATACCGCCGCACCATGTTGGTGCGGCGGTATTTCTCTATTGATATTTTGCTTTTAAATGGTGCAATAGTCATTTATTCGCCACTTCGTTATATTAGGCTAATTCTGCTTAAGTCTTATTGCCAGCCTGCTGTAAAGCGTTTATGGTTAATTACTGCTACTCTGGTATCAGCTTTGCATTTTGCTCAATGATTGCGCTAATTTAGATTGGTTTTTTGAACAGGGAGTCTCTATGTCAGGTGTGTTAACAATGATTCTAGCCGGCGGTGAGGGCACTCGCTTAGCACCTTTAACCGGTATTCGTGCTAAACCCGCTGTACCCTTCGGCGGTAATTACCGCATTATTGACTTTGTTCTTAATAATTTTGTGAACTCAGATTTATTGCAAATTTTTGTTATCACCCAGTTTAAATCTCATTCTCTGATGAAGCATCTGGCCCGGGCCTGGCGTGTTAGTGGTTTAACTAACCGCTTTATTGACCCTATACCGGCGCAAATGCAAACCGGTAAGCATTGGTATCTGGGAACGGCTGATGCTATTTACCAAAATTTGCATCTTATCCATGGCCTGGATCCTGAACATGTTTGTGTGTTTGGTGGTGACCACATCTATAAAATGGATGTTCGGCAAATGCTTGATTTCCATCGTGCTCACAAAGCTAAGCTAACTGTAGCCGCTATACCTGTGCCAGTAAGTCAGGCTCATGAATTTGGCGTAATAGAGGTGGATGCTACTGGTAAGATGATTGGTTTTGAAGAAAAACCTAAGTCAAATCCAAAAACGATTCCGGGGCGACCCGACTATGTACTGGCGTCTATGGGAAACTACATTTTTGAAGCCGGCTGCCTGGTGAAGGTGCTGGAAGATGATGCTGCAGATGCCGATTCTAAACATGATTTCGGTCATAACATTATTCCGGGATTGTTCCCACAGGGTGAAGTCTATGTTTATGACTTCTCAACAAACCGCATCCGCGGAGAGTCGGAATCCAGTGCCGGCTACTGGCGTGATGTAGGTACCCTTGACTCTTATTATTCGGCGAATATGGACTTATTGGCCATTAACCCGCCATTTGATGTGTATAACCGTTATTGGCCGCTGCGCAGCTATACACCGCCAATGCCGCCAGCAAAGTTTGTCCATGACGAAACCAACCGTACTGGTCAGGCAATCAGCTCTATGGTTGCCTCCGGTTGTATTGTCAGTGGTGCCATAGTGTATCAGTCGATTTTGGGTTATAACGTACATGTACATAGCCACAGCTATATTGAAAAATGTGTGTTAATGGGCAATAACGATATTGGCCGAGGCTGCAGAATTCGTCGCGCCATTATTGATAAAGATGTAAAAATCGCGCCCAATACCGTTATCGGTGAGGATCCGATCCTCGATAAGGCCCGCTTTCATATTTCTCCCGAAGGAGTCATAGTGATCCCCAAAGGTGCCCGGGTTGGTTTTGATTAATTGTTTTTTTTAGCTGCAAAGGAGCTATTTTGCGCATTTTGTTTTTATGCAGCGAGTTTGAGGGCCTGATAAAAACCGGTGGTTTAGCCGATGCCTGTCGCGGTTTGGCCGCCAGTTTACAGCAGGCGGGACATCAGCTCACTATCTTACTGCCGCGTTATGCTAGTTTGTATCAGCATGACACTGTGGTGTCACACTCGGTATATTTTACCCTTGGCCAGCAGCAATATGGCTGTGCGGTTCGAAAGTTAGCCGATAATGAGCTTGATATCTGGCTTCTGGAGCATGATGATTTTTTTCGGCGAGAACGGCCTTATGATGATGGTCAGTTCGGCTATGCCGATAACCCTGAACGTTTTGCTTTTTTTTGTAAAGCAGCGCTCGAATGGCTGCGTCAGCAACAGCTGAGCATTGATATTATTCATGGCCATGATTGGCAAACAGCTTTAACCGGCAGTTTTTTAAAACAACATTATCAGCCCACTGACTTTGCCATTACACCGCGTTTTGTGTTTACCATTCATAATGGTGCTTATCAGCAACCTCTATCATCACAGCACTATGCTCAGTTCAATCTAAGCACTTCTCATACCGGATTTAGCATGCTGGCAGAGGGGATCCTCAGTGCTGACTGGCTGACAACCGTTAGCGCAGGTTACCGGCAAGAGTTGATGTCTGAACCTGCAGCCAATGGTTTAGCGGTTTTGTATCAGCAAGCAGAACTGCGTTTCAGTGGCATTTTAAATGGCTGTGATTATCAGCAGTGGGATCCTTCAACCGATCCGGCATTAACTGCGCATTACTCAGCCAGCGATTTAACCGGTAAAGCCGAGTGCAAACGTTGGCTTCGACAGCAATATCAGCTGGCTAATAGCAAGGTGCCGCTATTCGTAGCAGTGAGTCGTATTACCGGCCAAAAAGGTTTTGATTTTCTTATACCAGCATTGCGGCAATGGTTAGCGCAAAGCAACGCACAGGTGTTACTAGTGGGCAGTGGCGAGCAGCATTACTGCCAGCAGTTAGGGCAGTTGCAGCAGCAATTTCCGCTACAGTTCAGATTTATCGAAGGCTTTAATGAGCCATTATCCCATCAGGTAGAAGCTGCAGGCGATTTTTTTCTGATGCCGTCACTATTTGAACCTTGCGGTTTGAATCAGATTTATAGTTTGCGTTATGGCACTGTGCCTGTAGTGCGCCTGACCGGAGGCTTAAAAGATACAGTGTTGCCATGGCCGGCCCGCAATGCCACCGGCATTGGTTTTACTGAGCCCAATATCGACAGTTTAGTTGCCGCTTTACAGCAAGCGGAACAATTGTACCGGCAGCCGCGCTCCTACAAAGCGGTGCAACAGCGCGGCATGCAGCAGAATTTTAGCTGGCAGCAAGCGGCAGAGCAGTATCTGCAAGGCTATAAATCGTTGTGTAAATAGCCAGTCCGGCCAGTTGCTGTACAGTTAATCGCAGTTTATCTAAATAGTGTTTTGCAGTCTGCTCTATTTTTGCTAGCCTGCAGCTTGTTTGTCAGGATCAGGTAAGGGTAAGTTTATGGATGCCATGACGTTATTGACCACCCGCTATTCTTCAGCCCGCTTAACCGAGCCGGCGCCAGAGGGGGAAGCCTTGCAGCTGATAATAAAGGCAGCGCTGCAAGTGCCGGATCACGGCGGGTTAAAACCCTGGCGTTTTGTCATTGTTACTGGCAAAGATGCGCTTAACAGGTTAGGGGATGTGTTTGCTGAAGCGGCTATAGAAGATGCACCCGGTATCTCGGCCGAAATGCATGAACGCGCCAGACAGTTGCCGCTGCGTGCTCCTATGGTGATAGTCTGTATTGCTAAAGTAACTGAGCACGCTAAAGTACCTGCGCATGAGCAAGTACAATCTGCGGCCTGCGCAGTGATGGCGATGCAACAAGCGGCATTTGCCCAGGGCTTTGGCGGGATTTGGCGCACCGGCAGCTATGCTCAGCAAGACTTTGTAAAACAATCTTTTGATTTGAACGAAGATGACGAGATTGTTGGTTTTTTATATTTAGGCACCGCAGTAAGTCAGGCACCAAATCGTACAGAGCCAGATCCTGAACAGTTTTTTTCGTATTTTTAAAATCCATATGCAAAGGGCCTCAATTGAGGCCCTTTGTGTGTATAGCGAGTCATTAAAACTCTGCATTACCCGGGGTGCGCGGAAAGGCGATAACATCACGCACATTACCTACGCCCGTAACATAAGACACCAGACGCTCAAAGCCCAGACCAAAGCCTGCGTGTGGCACTGTGCCATAGCGGCGTAGATCACGATACCAGCTGTAATCTTCTTTGTTCAGGCCCATCTCGTCCAGTCGTTTATCAAACTGCTCCAGACGCTCTTCCCGCTGGCTGCCACCGATAATTTCACCAATACCGGGCGCTAGTACATCCATAGCTGCTACTGTTTTGCCATCGTCATTTAAGCGCATATAAAAGGCTTTAATGTCTTTGGGGTAGTTTTGCATAATGATAGGGGCACCCACATGCTCTTCGGCCAGGTAACGTTCGTGCTCTGACTGTAAATCCACACCCCATTCAACCGGGTACTGAAAACTTTTGCCACAGGTTTTAAGGATTTCAATGGCGTCAGTGTAGTCCATCCGCACGAAAGACGAATCCACTAACTGCTGTAAGCGGCTAACTGCGGTAGGGTCGATACGCTCTGCAAAAAAGGCCATATCATCGGCACGCTCTGTCAGTACGGCTTTACAGACATATTTCAGCATGTCTTCGGCCAGTTGAGCGATATCTTTTAACTCGGCAAAAGCTACTTCAGGCTCTATCATCCAAAACTCAGCTAAGTGCCTGCTGGTGTTGGAGTTTTCAGCTCTGAATGTCGGGCCGAAGGTGTATATTTTTGACATGGCACAGGCATAGGTTTCGCCATTTAACTGACCCGATACGGTAAGGTAGGTTTCTTTACCAAAAAAATCCTGACTGTAATCTATGGTGCCCTTATCAGTGCGCGGCAGGTTTTCTAAATCCAGGGTGCTGACCCGGAACATTTCGCCGGCGCCTTCAGTATCAGAGCCGGTAATAATAGGGGTACTGATCCAGTAATAGCCTTGTTCATGGAAAAAACGGTGGATAGCCTGAGCTAAGCAATGCCGCACCCGGGTAACAGCGCCAACAATGTTAGTACGCGGGCGCAGGTGCGCGTGTTCACGCAGATATTCCATGCTGTGACGTTTCGGCGCCATTGGGTAAGTATCAGGGTTTTCTACCCAGCCAATGATTGCTACGCTGTGTGCCTGCACCTCATATGCCTGACCCTGACCTTCAGAGCGGGCGACAATACCGCTAATAATCACTGAGCATGAGGTCGTTAAACGTTTTACTTCTGACTCATAATTGCTAAGCTCAGCGGGGACCACGGCTTGTACGGCGTCAAAACAACTACCATCATGCACAGCTAAAAACGAAATACCGGCTTTGGAGTCACGACGGGTGCGGATCCAGCCTTTTACAGTGATTTTTTCGCCGACCGGGTACTGACCCGCCAACACATCTTTAACAGCAGCGTGCGTCATGCAACAAACTCCAGAAAATACAAAGTGAGCTAAGCTTTAAAAACAGTAATGATACTGTGCCGCACGCACAAAACAAGTAAAAGTTGGATGGAGCGTTAAATTGCTATATTCAGAGCCAGACGCTATTAAAAACGAGCGCCGAAAGGGGCCTGACTGGTTATGCCTCTTATTTAAGTGGCTTGCCTTGACCGCTTGGCTGGCTTTTGTGGTGGCGTTAGTGCTGAGCCATTATGCCAGCCCTGAGCTAAATACCGGTCTGGTGCGTTACTGGGAGTTGGATATCCGTGATTATTGGCATCCAAGGCTCACTGTCTGGCTTATTTATCTGTTGTGGGGTTGTATTGCGCTTAGCGCGGTAAGTCTGAGTATTAACCGCTTGAGAATGAGCCGAATTACCGATCATCTTTACATCAACATAGTGTTGTTATTGGCCATAGCAAGCGGTTTGTTGTGGTATGTCAGTCGGCAATAGCCAGCACCGTAACGATTTGCAATGTCGGCAGCTGCAGCAGTTGACCGTCAGCTGTCAAAATCGCCTCAAAAGGCCCTTGCCAGTGCCGGCTGTAACGACGATCCCGCTCTGCAATCAGTAAGACTTTGTTATCAGATAGCATCAACCTGATACCGTTTTGCTCTGTGGCTAACACCTCTATTTTCCGCCCCTGCAGTGATTTAAGTTCGCCCTGTTGGTATTGTGCACTCATTTTAAAGCCATGCAACCAGAGCTCAGCGGAGCCAGTGCGCAACTGCTTTGTGCTTAATACTAAAACCGGAGTAGCTGGCAAGCCAAAACCCGGTTGTGAACTCCGCCAAGAAGTGCCATCAGCAAGGACCAATTGCCCTGTGTTGACACTTGATACATGGCTGTAGATATAGTGCACTGGTTGGCCAAGCTGCTGTACATCTGGCAGAGATGATGCGAAGCAAGGGTTACTGCAGCTAATGACAAACAGCAGTAGTATGGCTGATGTCGTTATTCCTATGCGACTCAGGGGAGCGCCTGCCATAAGGTGGTGATCCAACGTGCTTCAGTAATAAAATTCCAGTGCCAGCTTTGCCATTGCTCAGATAAACCACGCTCTATCGCTTGCTCAAGAGTGATACCGCTGTCTTTGAGGACTTTTACTTCAGCCAGCGTCGATTCCATCATGTACAGCTCACGGGTTAAACCGGCTTTATTGGTCAGCTCACCATGGCCTGGTATTACCCGGGTATTGTCATCAATTTTTGCGATGACATAACGGGTATTTTCAATATATTGCTGCACATTGCCGCCGTTATTGGTATCAACAAACGGAAAACGGCCCTGAAACATCAAATCACCCATGTGTACTGCATTGTGAGCGGTGAACCATACCAATAAATCGCCATCGGTGTGACTGGCAGGCATGGGTTGCAAGTTAAGGGTATAGGCGCCGACTTGTAGCTCGCTTTGCTCTTCAATCAAGGTATTAGGCAGCCCTGCTGGGTCAAATTGCGCATTGTCTGCCAAACGCTGACGCACCTTATAATGGGCAATAATAGGTAGATTACTGGCTAAGGCTGCATTGCCACCGACATGATCGCCATGCATATGAGTATTAATCAGGGCGGTTAATGGTTGATTATTACTGAGTTTTAATAAGGTGGTGTTTATTTTATCTGCCATTTCAGCAAACTGGCTATCCACCAACAGTACTTTATCCTCACTTATCAGGCTGGCCATATTGCCACCGGCACCACTTAAAAAATACAAGCCCTGGCCTAAATCGGTTGACGTAATTTGCGTATCGGCAAAACGGTTGGCCTGGGCTGTATGACTAAACAACATAGCGCAACATAACAAGGTGCTACATAGGGTAAAAGATTGCTTGATGGTCGATTGTATCAATGGCATAGCCGCTCCGGTTTTTATCATCAGTTTTTGCTGAATCATCAGGTTATAGCTGATTAAATACGTTAATACCAGTATGGCGGATGCGGCTGGCACTGACATTTAACCCGTTAATCCCACCACCAGCCGCATGGCTTTGGTCAGTTGTGCCAGCTGCGCAGGGCTGATAATAAAAGGGGGCATGATATAAATCAGGTTGTTAAAGGGGCGGATCCACACGCCAAGCTCCACAAAGCGTTGTTGCAAACGGGCGACATCTACCGGCTGATGCATCTCCAGCACACCAATGGCGCCCAGCACCCGCACATTTTTGACTTCAGCGCTGGCAAGGCAAGGGGCTAATTCTGTGTTAAGTTGTTGCTCAATGGCTGCAACCTGCTGCTGCCAATCACCTTTAGCAATCAGTGACAAGCTTGCACTGGCCACAGCACAAGCCAGCGGGTTAGCCATAAAAGTGGGGCCATGCATCAAGCCACCAGCCTCACTCAAACTAATGCCGCGCGCCACCTCATCGCTACATAAGGTCGCAGCCAACGTCAGATAACCACCACTTAAGGCTTTACCCACACACAAAATATCGGGCGAAATATTGGCATGATTACATGCAAATAAACGGCCGGTGCGGCCAAAGCCAGTGGCTATTTCATCAGCAATTAGCAACACCTGGTACTGATCGCACAAGGCCCGGGCCTGCCGCAGATATTCCGGGTGATAAAAACGCATACCACCATAGCCTTGTACTATAGGCTCCAACACCAGAGCAGCGATCTGCTGATGCTCAGCGGCTAACAAGTTAGCCAGTGGCGCTATACTTGTAGCATCAAAAACCGCATTAAAGGGACAGTCTGGGGCAGGTAAAAAATAGTGTTGTGGCAGCATGCGGCTAAACATACTGTGCATGCCATCTTCGGGATCGCCCACTGCCATAGCAGCAAAGGTATCACCATGATAGCCCTTGCGCAGGCTGATCAGTTTTTGTTTGCCGGGCTTATCGCTGGCTTGCCAGTATTGCAGCGCCATTTTAATCGCGACTTCTACGGCTATAGAGCCGCTGTCGGCCAGAAATACTTTAGTCAGCCCTGCAGGCACCATCGCCAGCAGTTGCTGGCACAGTGTTACCGCCGGTTGGTGGGTGATGCCACCAAACATCACATGGGCCATCTTACTCAGTTGCCGGGTTATCGCTTCATTTAACAGCGGGTGATTATAACCATGCACCGCAGACCACCAGGACGCGGTGCCATCAATCAGCTGCTGGCCATTTTCCAGCGTGAGTTCACAGCCCTGAGCCGAGACCACCGGGTATACTGGTAGCGGGGCAAGCATAGAGGTGTAGGGATGCCAGATATGTTGGCGGTCAAAGGCCAGATCGATGCTCATAATTTAACCATTAGTAAAGTTTGGGCTGTGGTCGGCGTTGACAACTTGCCAGCCGGGGGTAGACTAGCCGAAAAACCCGTTAACCTCAATATTTGCAGGGGATCTTATGTACGACGCCAAGCAGGCTGCAGTCCGCCATAACTGGACACTAGAGCAAGTTAACAGCTTGTTTGCTTTACCTTTTAATGATTTGCTGTTTCAAGCACAAACGGTGCATCGTCAGCACTTTACGCCAAACGAAGTACAAATCAGCACATTGTTATCGATTAAAACCGGCGCCTGTGCCGAAGATTGCAAATATTGCCCGCAAAGCGGCCATTACAATACCGGTTTAGAGCGCGAACGCTTAATAGAAGTCGAAAAAGTCTTAACCCAGGCGGCGGCGGCAAAATCACAAGGTGCCAGCCGCTTTTGTATGGGGGCCGCCTGGAGCAACCCCAAGCAGCGTGATATGCCTTATATCATTGAGATGGTCAAAGGTGTGAAGGCGATGGGGCTGGAAACCTGTATGACCCTGGGCATGTTAGAAAATAGCCAGGCTAAAGAGCTGGCACAGGCCGGGCTGGATTATTACAACCATAATCTGGATACCTCACCGGAGTTTTATGGCGAAATTATCACCACCCGTACCTATCAGGACCGTCTGGATACCCTAATCCATGTGCGTGAGGCAGGTATGAAGGTGTGCTGTGGCGGTATCGTAGGTATGGGCGAGAGTGCCAATGATCGCTCAGCGCTGTTGATGCAACTAGCGAACCTGCCAGAGCACCCGCAAAGTGTGCCAATCAATATGCTGGTTAAAGTTAAAGGCACGCCGTTGGAAAATGTTGAAGACTTAGATGGTTTTGAATTTATTCGCACTATAGCTGTGGCCCGGATTATGTTGCCGCAAAGCCATGTGCGCTTATCTGCCGGTCGTTCACGTATGAATGAGCAAATGCAGGCGTTATGTTTCTTTGCTGGCGCCAATTCAATATTTTACGGTGATAAGTTATTAACCACCGAAAACCCGGAAGCTAATGCCGATATGCAACTCTTTGCCAAGCTGGGTATTACACCAGAGCAACGCGCTGATGTGTCGGATGAAGCGCACGAGTTAGCGCTGGCCGATGCCCTGAACGAGCAGGCTAATCCGCCGCTTTACCACGCGGCAGGTTAAATGCAGCAGGCCAAACTTGTTGGCTTGCAAAAGGCATTACAACAGCGGGCAGCTTTGCAGCAACTGCGTCAACCGGTGACGGTGGAGCAGTATGGCGGCCGCCTGCTTAGCATTGCCGGCAAGTCCTATCTGAATTTCTCTGGTAATGATTACCTGGGGCTGGCCACCGCCTCTGAGGTGGTGGCGGCCTTTGCTGAAGGTGCCGCAACCTATGGAGCCGGCAGTAGCGGTTCGCCTTTGGTGACCGGCCAGCACAGTGTGCATGTTGAACTTAGCGAGCTCTTGGCCGATTGGCTGGGGCTTGAGCGGGTACTGCTGTTTTCTTCTGGCTTTGCGGCTAATCAGGCAATGTTGCTTACGTTAGCGGATAAAGATGACCATTTATTGCTGGATAAACTCAGCCATGCCTCTTTAATAGATGCGGCCTTACACAGCCCGGCGACGTTTAAGCGTTTTGTCCATAATGACCTGGCTTCACTAAACAAGGCTCTGAGCAGCTCAATAAGCCGCGAGCATCAGCCTATGGTGGTGACCGAGGGCGTGTTTAGCATGGATGGTGATAGCCCGGATCTGCCCGCTATGCTGAGCCTTTGTCAACAGCATGATGCATTGCTATTACTGGATGATGCCCACGGTTTAGGCGTGTCTGGGCCAGAGGGCAAAGGTACGGCTGTCGCGCAGGGGCTTAATAATGATCAGCTGTTTTGTTATATGGCTAATTTTGGTAAAGCCTTGGGCGTGGCGGGCGCTTTCGTTGGTGGCAGTAAAACTGTGATGGATTATCTGGAGCAATTTGGCCGCCATTATGTCTACAGCACGGCGTTATCGCCAGCGCTGTGTGCAGCAGTGATCAAAAGTATTAGCTTGAGCCGCAGCCAGCCCTGGCGGCGTGAAAAATTGCACAGCAATATTGCATTTTTCCGGGCGCAAGCCGCCGACTTACCATTGTTAGCATCAAGCAGTGCCATTCAGGGACTGGTGTTAGGCAGCAGTAAGCGGGCGCTTCACTTGAGCCAGCAACTAAAACAGGAGGGCATTTGGCTTAGTGCTATACGCCCGCCTACAGTGCCACGGGGCAGTGCGCGCTTAAGGATCACCCTTAGCAGCCATCATAGCGAGCAGGACATACAGCATTTACTGCAATCGCTAAGGCAATACCTATGAGCCAGAATGCAATATGACGAAGGGTGAAACGCTGTTTTTACAGAAAGTGGCCGCAAGTTTTGGCAATGCTTGTCACAGCTATGTTGCTGCGGCGCGTTTGCAGCAGCAGGTCGCGCTGGAAGCGTTGGCGTTAATGCCTGAACATGCTACAGGGCATTTATTAGATTTGGGTTGTGGTCCGGGTTGGATCCACCCGCGATTTGCCAACCTTTGTCAGCAATTTACCGCAGTCGACTTAAGTGCCGGCATGCTGGCCAAAGCGGCCAGTCAGCAATTAGCCGCAGCCTATGTGCAGGCCGATGCCGAGCAGTTGCCATTGCCTGATGCGTCGGTGGATAAAGTCTTTTCCAGTTTAATGCTGCAGTGGTGTGCCAACCCGCATGCCGCGTTATCACATATAGCCCGGGTGTTAACGCCGGGTGGGCAGGCGGTGCTGACCACGCTGGTGGCGGGCTCTTTGCTGGAACTGCAGCAAGCCTTTGCCTGCGTTGATGATAAACAACACGTCAACCATTTTTTGCCGGTCAACCAACTTAAAGCCACGGCAAGCCGACTTAATGGCATGAGCTGGCAATATATTGAGCGCAGCTATACCTTGTATTACCCCGATGTGCAAAGCCTGGCGCGGGAACTCAAAGCGCTGGGCGCTAATCAGGTCGCTGGACGTCAGCAGCAGGGCTTAACCGGAAAAGGCTACTGGCAAAAACTGGCGATGGCTTATGATAAAACACGCACTTCAGAGGGGCTGCCTGCCACCTATCAGGTGCTACAGCTGGTGGGAGTAAAAGATGGCAGTTAACCGTTTTTTTGTTACCGCGACTGATACCGATGCCGGTAAAACCTATATCAGTAGCCTTTTGCTACAGGGCTTTAGGGCGCTCGGTCACGCCGCTGCCGGGGTTAAACCGATAGCTGCCGGTACCGATCAGCAGGGTTTGAACGGTGACGCGTTACGCTTGATGCAGCATTCTGGTCTCGCGTTACCTTATGCGCAGGTCAATCCGATCTGTTATCAGGCAGCGGTCGCACCACATTTAGCGGCACAAATAACGCAACAGCCTATTTTAGAGAGCCAGCTTACGCAGGCACTGCAAGACTGGCAGCAATTAGCGTTGCAGCATCTGTTAATTGAAGGTGCTGGTGGCTGGTTACTGCCCATCAGTAAACATCGCTATCTGGCGGATTGGGTGGCAGAGCAACGCTTACCGGTAGTGTTAGTGGTAGGCATGAAGCTGGGCTGTTTAAACCATGCCATGCTGACGGTGCGTGAGATTGAGCGCAGTGGTTGCCAGCTAGTGGCCTGGGTTGCTAATTGCATTGACCCACAGATGGCGCTGTTACAAGAAAATATTACCGATTTACAACAACGTATTGCTGCCCCCTGTTTGGGGGTAGTGCCTTTTATGCCAGCTGAGCAGCAACAGTCAGCGTTAGCGACACAACTGGCTGCAGCGCTGACAGCCATTATTAACAAAAATGACTGAGCAAGCTCAATAATAGCTATAACTTTACCTTGCTGCTGTGTCAGATAAACGCCGACAAGTCTGTGTCGGGCAACAGCGCTGTTTTATCGCCCCCGACAAACAAATAACCACCGTCGCGGCCTAGCAAGGTTAATTGCTGACCTTGCCGTTTCAGTGCTGAGCCTTCAGGCAGGGCGATAATGGGTGATTTAGGCTGCAGCGTCATAAATTCCGCCAGGCGCATATCCCGTGCTTCACCGTGAAAGCCCTCTGCTTTCATATCTATGTAATGTGGATTTAATTGCAGCGGTAATAGCTTAAGGCCGTCAAAAGAAGGCGGGGCAATGATCGGCATATCATTGGTAGTGCAAATAGTGCTGCCGGCAATGTTTGCGCCGGCACTCCAGCCAATATAAGGGGTGCCGCTGGTTACGCGTTCTGCAATAAGCTGCAATATATCTTTTTGATATAATTCATTAAGTAGCTTAAATGTATTGCCGCCACCTACCGCAATAGCCTGAGCGTCTTTTATAGCTTGTTGCGGCTTTGCATACTGGTGTAAGCCACTGACTTTTACCTTTAGTGGTGCCAGCGCTGTAGCAACTTGTGTTACATAGGCATCATAACTAATGGTCACACCGGCATAAGGGATAAAGAGTAATTCTGTGCAGCCCGTTAAGTGCGTTTGCAGCCATGGCATATAGGGCGCCAGATATTCACTGTTATTGGCACGTGAACTACTGAGTAATAACAACTGCATGTCTTTTTCCTTAGAGCGTGTTGATCTTTGCGGTATGAAAAATAGGTGGCAAATGAGTGCGTTATAATGATTTCGCCAAAAAACAAAACAAATCACTCAAAT
>NZ_DAINOE010000055.1:0-4955 GCF_036735525.1 Arsukibacterium sp.
GTTAAAAGCGCGTTTCACATCAAACTCTACCCCGTCTTTTAGCATGTTGTAACAGATATTTAGGGTCAGAACAAAATAAAATAGTCTATGCTTAATCCGGTCTAAGATGATGATAAGGGATCGTTATGGCAAGACTTCCCCGAGTGCATTTAGCTGGCGTGCCAGAGCATGTTATTCAGCGTGGTAACAACCGTCAGGTGTGTTTTGTGTGTGACGATGATTTTGCCGCTTATGCAAACTGGCTAAAAGAATACTCACAAGCCTATGGGGTACATATACATGCCTGGGTGCTGATGACGAATCATGTGCATTTGCTATGTACTGCGTCTGACAGCAGTGGCATCAGTGTGATGATGCAAAGTGTCGGCAGACAATATGTGCGGTATTTTAATCGGACTTACCAGCGCAGCGGTACCTTGTGGGAAGGGCGTTTTAAATCTTGTTTAGTGCAAGAAGAACGCTATGTGATGATGCTATATCGCTATATAGAGCTCAACCCGGTTCGTGCAGGAATGGTTTTGTCGCCAGCAGATTATAAATGGTCGAGTTATGCCATGAATGGGCTGGGCAAGCACTCAGACTTGTGTCAGGCGCATGCCTGTTATCTGGCAATGGCAGATACCGCGGTTGAGAGGCAGCAAGCGTATCGGGACTTGTGTAGCAGTGGTATCAGTGACGATATGCTGGTTGATATTCGCAGCAGCATAAAAAGTGGTATGGCATTGGGTAATGAACGTTTTAAGCAAGAAGTAGCAACGTTAACGGGTCGGCGGCAGCATCTGGAGCAGAGAGGGCGGCCGAAGGGTAAGAAAGCACGCGATTAATTTTGTTCTGACCCTAATATTCTTTGCAAGGTGAAGGATGGCATAACCTTAAGCAAGCATATACTGCTCAGAAATGGGCTGAATTCGGAAGGAGGAATGCTCCATGACAAAACATTTAATTATTATAGCTTCCGCATTGTTGCTGCTGATTGGATGTGCAAAAAAAGACCCCGAATGCGAGCATTTGCAACTGCTGGCACAAGATGAAGCAATATTGTCGTCGCTAACACTATGGGTAAATTCATTGGATAGGAATCCTGAAATCAGGGATATCCTGACAAAGCGGACAGGTACTATTTATGCTAATGAGCGCACGGATTATTTTGGTTTACCTGTAAATGATTTAAATATATCAACACAGTATTGGCTGGCATTTGGTTTTTATGACAAAGCTGCTTTAGACGAAAATAAAAGCATTGCTGAGTCAGGCTTTTTATATATTGGCTATGGTAGAAGAAAACACCTGCTACTTCAGTTGCGTACAGATGCCGATGTGTTTAAAACTAAGGAGTTAGCGAGCGCGCATTCTAACCTTGTTAAGGTTTCTAATGGCGTTTATCTTGATTGTCGCCCTTAACATACCGCACATCAGATTGTTGGTGAGAAAAATCGGGGGCGGATATTTAGGGTCACCCATTAGCCTCTCGGAGTCAACAGCGTAACCAAACCCGCGCGCACTGCTAAGTGCGCGTATCTTTTATTCCTTGTAAAGCAATAACCTTCGCATTTTAAAAATTTTAAGGGCAGATCAAAATAAATAACCATGTCTCAAACATTCTCAGCTACAACAGAATTTTGGCAAAGCCTCAAGCTGCCTGAGCAGTGGCAGCTGGCATATCCCCGCTACGTAAATAACTGACATCGATACCGCTGCTAAAAAGCTGCTTTGCAGGTTATTTCGCCTGCTCAAACGTGATTTTAATAAAAGTGTATTTTTTGTATTTGATAATTGACAAATGAATTCATTTGCATACACTGAAGTCACCAGCCGCAGTCTGTAGCTAAAAAAGGTTTAGTATGACGATGAAAACCGTGCCATTCAGTGCCAGGATCAGCGTAGAAGATGCTGAGTTTATCAGCACACTTGCGTATGACGGTGCCCATACGCCATCAGATAAACTGCGAGCCCTGTTAGCAGAAACCCGTCGCCGACATGCCTGCTTTGATGACTTTTCTGAAAACCTGGTACAAATGAACGACTGGTGCAAGCAAATCAGCCAGCCGTTACTGGTGCGCCAGCAGCAGCTGCAGATCAGAACCGAAGCCAGCAACAGGCTGCTGGAGCGGCTACCTGAGCTGTTAGCCAGTCTGCAAACTTTAGGCGCACGCTGCCCAGGCCTGAATGTGCGGGAACTGCAGCTGGCAGAGCAACAATTAACGCAACAAGTGTTAAATATGGTGTCATTACTTTTGCCTTTGGCGGTTACCCAACCACAAATGACGGCAGAGCAGGATGGCATTTTTAAACTGGCTGAGTTAATTACTCAGCATCGTCTGGCAGTACAAGGAGCAGAGTAATGAGTGAAAGTATTACCCGCCGGGTCGCCCGGTTAGTCAGTGGCAGTGTTAATGCCCTGGTCGATGCAGTGGAAAACAGTGCACCGGAAACGGTAATGGAGCAGGCAATCCGTGAGCTGGATAATGCCATTGCCGATACCCGGGCTGAGCTGGGGCAACAGGTGGCGCAAAAACATCTGGCCAGCAAAAAACTGATGGAAGAAAACAGCCGGTATGAGTCGTTAGCCGAGCAGTTACAGATTGCCGTGGCCAACGGCCGTGACGATTTAGCCGAAGCCGGCATTGCGCAACAAATGGATATTGAAGCCCGGATACCGGTACTGGAAGCCTCTATAGCCGATTGTGCTGCTCGTGAAAAAGAGCTGGAAGGCTTTATTCAGGCGTTGCAGGCGAAAAAGCGCGATATGCGCGCCGAATTGCAGGCCTTTGTTGAATCGCAAAAAGCGAAAATGACGGCGGGCAGTCAGGCGGCAGCGGCGAATAAAGACTCTGCCGAACACAAAGCTGAACGTGCAGCTGAGGCGTTTGGCCGCGTGCTGGAGCGCAGCAGCGGTATTGCCGGTCGGGACACTGGTCTGGGCAATGCCGGCAAGCTGGCTGAACTGGAAGAGCTTAGCCGTAAAAACCGGGTAGCAGAACGTTTAGCCGCAATAAAAGCAGGTAAAGCTTAATGTGGCAGTTACTGCTGGCCAGCGAAAACATGCTGTTCAGTATTGCGCTGCTGCTGATGCTATTAATTGGCCTGCTGGAGGCGGTAGCACTGTTGTTTGGTGCCAGTGTGTCTTCCTCATTGGATGGCTTATTACCTGAAGTGGAGCTAAGTCCGCACACTGAGGTAGGGCAATTAGATGCTGACAGTGCCTTAAGCCGGTTTTTTGGCTGGCTGAGGATTGGTGAAGTGCCGCTTTTGATGTTGCTGGTGGTATTTTTGCTGAGCTTTGGCTTACTCGGTTTGATAATTCAAAGCCTGTTGCATTCGCTGCTCGGTAGCATGGCGCCGGCCTGGTTGGCGGCGCCGGCAGTGTTTACGTTAAGCTTGCCGCTGGTGCGTTTTGGTGGCGGTTTACTGCAAAGCATCATGCCCCGCGATGAAACGACGGCTGTGAGCAGCGACAGTTTATTAGGGCGGGTAGCGATTATCACCCTTGGCACAGCTAAGCATCAGTATGCGGCTGAAGCCCGGGTAAAAGATCAGCATGGTTATCAGCACTATGTGCAGGTAGAGCCCGACAACCCGGCTGAGATGTTTGAGCAAGGCGCTGAGGTGTTGTTACTAACCCGGCAAGGTGCTGTATATAAAGCAATAAAAAATGATAACCCCCATCTAAGTGACGCAGACAACGAGGCTGTCTGAATAACGGAAATCCATAAAGTATAAAAAGGAGTCATTATGCAGTTAGAAAATTTTACGCACATCTTCATTATTGCTGGAGCTGTGCTGGTTGCGTTGATCATTTTGGGTATGATCCTGGCCAGGCTATATAAAAGAGCTACCAAAGAAATTTCGTTTGTCCGTACTGGTTTTCGAGGCGAAAAAGTCATCATGAATGGTGGTGCCATAGTGCTGCCGGTATTGCATGAAATTATCCCGGTTAACATGAATACATTGCGTCTCGAAGTACGCCGTGCCAATGAGCAGGCGCTGATCACCCGAGACAGAATGCGTGCAGACGTTACTGCTGAGTTTTATGTGCGGGTTAAGCCGACGGTAGATGCCATTGCTAATGCGGCTCAAACACTGGGTTTAAAAACCATGAACCCGAAAGAGCTGAAAGAGCTGGTTGAGGGTAAATTTGTTGATGCGCTGCGCTCAGTGGCGGCTGAAATGGCCATGGAAGAGCTGCATGAAAAGCGCGTCGATTTTGTGCAAAAAGTGCAGCATGTGGTATCAGAAGACTTGCTGAAAAACGGTTTGGAACTGGAATCGGTATCGTTAACCGGCCTGGACCAAACGGCGTTCGAACACTTTAATCCACAAAATGCGTTCGATGCCGAGGGTTTAACCAAGCTGACCCAGGCCATAGAATCGCGCCGTAAAATTCGCAACGATATCGAGCAGGAAACCGATTTAGCGATTAAAACCAAAAATCTGGAAGCGGAGCGGGCAAAATTAAATATTTCGCGTGAAGAAGAATATGCCCGCTTAGAGCAGGAGCGCGAAGTCTCTATTCGTCGTGCTTCTCAAATGGCCGAAATCGCCCGTGAACAAGCGGAGAAAAAACGTGAAGCAGAAGAAGCGCAAATTGCCTCGCAACGTGAAATCGACTTAAAACGCATTATGTCTGAGCGTGATATCGATAACGAGAATATCCAGAAAGACCGTGCGGTAAAGGAAATGGATATCGCCAAACAACGGGCGGTAGAGCAAGCAGAAATTGAACGGCAAAAAGCGGTAGAGCTGGCCTCGCAGGAAAAATCGATTGCGGTGGCTGAAAAATCCCGGGCCGAGTCTGAAGCTAAGGCTGAAGCGGATAAAGCCAGGGCTCTGGCGGTACGTCAGGAAGAAGGCGTTATTACTGTACGTCAAACGGAGCAAGCTGAGCGGGCGAAGCAGGTTGAACTGATTATGGCGCGCCAGTTAGCAGAGAAAGAAGCGATTCAGCTGGTCGTAGC
>NZ_DAINOE010000055.1:4965-21521 GCF_036735525.1 Arsukibacterium sp.
GATTCAATTGCTGGTGACCGCGGATGCGGAGAAAAAAGCCGCAGAAGATCAGGCCGAAGCACTGCGGGTAGCGGCGCAAGGTCAGGCTGACAAAGAGCGTTTAACCGCTAAAGGTCAGGCCGATGCCGAGTTGCTGTTGGCAGACGCCAAAGCACGTAGCTATGAAGTAGATGCCGAAGGTAAAAAAGCCATCAACGCGGCAGCCAATATGTTGTCGGTCGAACAAATTGCCATGCAGATCCGCTTGGCCTTGATTGAGCAGTTACCAGAAATTATCGCGCAAAGTGTCAAACCTATGGAGCAAATCAGCGACATTAAAATTTTGCAGGTAAATGGTATGGGTACTCAGGGGGGGGGCAACAGCGGCGAGCGTACTGCGGCTGAGGCGGGCAATGGCTCGCTGGCAGATCAGGTGGTAAACAGTGCCTTACGTTACCGGGCACAAGCGCCAATCCTTGACTCTCTGTTATCCGAAATAGGCTTAAAAGCCGGTGATATTAACGGCATGACTGAGGCGTTAAAAGCGCCATTAAAGCCATAGCCATAGCAACACGATAAATCCTTTACATCAAAAGCCAGGTCTCTCCTGGCTTTTTGCTTTTCTGCAAAACCTATAACTAAAAAATCTGAAAATAGTTTGAGTAATCACTTTAAACGCTGGGGTGAAATTGCTGCGGCTAGATATCGCTTTTTAGCGACTGGCAGACGGCGGTTCACGCTATATTTCAGAAAAGTCATTGGCTGCTTTTTAAACATTACCCTGTTAAGCCTCTGCTTGTATTAACGATTTTACCCAAATAATCGGGTTGCATTTTTAGCTGGCTGCTCTACTTTTGTACAGCCAACAAGGAGTGGTAAGAGCAGTCGCAGGATGCACAGAGGGGGTGCCCGTTTTGATGAGCCAGGGTAACGCCCGATAAAAACAATAAAAATAGCGACATCAAGACGAGGATACCTTATGAAAATGCTTAAACAGCTGCTTAGCGCGGCTCTGATCACAGGTTGTGTCAGCCTTAGTGCTCAGGCTGCCGTAGCCGGTTACCCGGTAGTACTGGTACATGGTTTTCAACCAGATAATCTGGCCAGCCGGCCTAATGCCCAGCAGGTAGCACAAAATGGTGCGGCTTACTGGAGTGACTACTGGGCCAGTCGGGCTGAGGTCAGAATTGACTGGCCTTCGCAGGAGCGGATTGCTGGCCGCATTGCCACCGACTATATCTGGCCCAAATTGCGCCAGTTATCCCTTAACAACACCTGTAACCCGGGATGTGTATTTGTTACCCATTCTACCGGCGATTTAGTGACCCGATATATTCTGGATAACCAGGCGCTCTGGTTACAAAATGCGGGTTTACAACCGTTAAATATCGTGGCGACCTTTGATTTTGCTGGGGCTGGTGGTGGTTCTGAGCTGGCTGATCTGGCCGTAAACGTTGCCACTGGTAGCGGCCTGTTTGATTGGTCTTTGCAATTGGCATTGTCTCTGTGGTTGGGGCAGCTGCCCAATGCAAATAATGTTGGGGTGTTAAACGATTTGCGGGTCAACTCTGCCCGGCAACTGGCCGCGTTTCCGGATAGCAGAGTGCCTCGTATGCGCTTTGTCGGTGCCGGCTCTGACTTTCTAGGTACCACCGGGGTGTTTTTGCCGGGTGCAGATGATGGGGTAGTGGCCAGTCATTCCAGTTGTGGTGCTTCTAATGCCGCTGCTTTTAACAGTTGCTCGCGGGCTGTAGCTTTTGATGGCAAACTGGCCAGTCAAAGCAGTGGTGTGGCCAACTTTATGCCACTGCATTACCCAATGTTAATGAGCGATGCCTATAGCCACAGTGCGGTGATTGGGCCGCAACGCAAAGGCAATATCACTGTCGTCAATAACACTGTGCGCTATACCAATCAGCGAGCACTTAGTTTTACCAGCTATGATGAAACCCGCGGCTGGTGGATTTTTGCCTCGCGTTACCGGGTGTTGTCGGGTTCAGAGCAGCAGGCGATGTCACCTCTGGTATTTCAGGCGGCTAACCGCTAAAAAGGTATTAACTGATGAAGCAGACTCTGTGGTGGTTGTTGGCGCTGTGCCTGCTGGTGATGGTGGTACTGTGGCGGCAGACACCAGAGTTAAAACCGCTCACCATGCCGGTGTTTACGCCGCCAGCCACAGAGTTAACCGCGCCACTACAAAAGGTGGCCGCGTCAACGGCAGCGGCAACACTGCACGTTACTGAGCGGCTTGAAGCCCAGATGCAGCAACAGTTTTCTCTGGTAGCCAGCGCTTATGCCGCAGAACTCAATCATCCGCCTTATTCAAGGCCATTAACAGCTGATGATAGCCAGTTGCTTAACCCAAACCAGTATGTGGTGCAACCTATGCCTCTGCAGGGTGGGGCCAGCGCCGCCATAGTGCTGGAGCAGTACCGCTTTATTTACCCTGACCCCCTTAATGTCAGTTTAGTGCTCAGTGGGTTGGCAGCAAGTCAGGCACAGTTGAGCATGCTGGATGAACAAAACGGCGAGCGTCTGGTGCAGCTGGCTATGCAGCCAACAGCAGAGGGGTTTAGTGCCACCCTGCCAGCCAGTAAAGACTGGCATGGTGCTATGCGACTGGAAGTGAGTTTTCGGGCGGATGGCCAGCGGCAACTGTTGCATACTGGTATCGAATACCAGCAACCCACAGCGCAAATAACCGGTTTAGCCAGTGCTTATGCCGAAGGGCCTGACTTAGTTATCCCGGTACAGTTGGATGTCAGCCAGGCCGGCACCTATCGACTCAGGGCCAACTTATTTAGTGAGCAAGGCCAGCCTTTGGCTAATCTGGTGGTTAGCGATTATCTCGACAGCGGTGAGCAAATGCTTAATCTCAGGGCCTTTAAAGCAGTATTGGCCGGTGTTGAGGGGCCCTATCTGCTAAATACCTTAGTGTTAGAGCGCCGCTCTGGCGCACCTGGTGAAGTTAGCCGCTATGGCAATAGTCAGCAAGCAGAGTATCAGGTGGATTATCGGGGCTTGGAACACATATCCGATGAACCCTGGCAGAAAGATGAGACAGAATTGTTAAGGTTACAATTTTTACAGCAATTGTCTGGTGGTTAAATCTACAAATTTGTAAATATATAAGTACAACATGGCTATGGTTTGCAACTTAATTGTGGCCTGTTACAAATTAAGGTAAATGCTTTACAAACAGTTGATTGCTGTTATTTTTTGTAACTAGGTGCCAATTGTGGGTGTGTTTGAAATTTAAGCGTGCCCATAATAACTCCATATTTATAATAGGTATTTTTATTTTCCCTGGTTTGAGTTCTGCCACTTGTTAGGTTATTTTTTGTACACCGCGGTTGTTTGGCGGTAATGATAAATTAACAATAACAACATTATAGGTAGAACATGAAAACAATAAACAGAAGTCTACTCGCCTGTATTATTGCCAGCAGTTTTGGCGGTATTGCTATTGCGGCTGAACCTGCAGCCCGGGTTTTTAATGCTGGGGCGGCCGTACAGGTCGATGACAGTGATGACACAACTAAACGTTACATCATCCGTTTTAAGGACTCTGCCGGCGTTCAGACTATGGGGCGTGGCAATAAACGCGCGGCAAACTTTACCCGGCCTATGGCGGAACGTGCATTGCTGCGCCATAGAGCAAAGCCTTTGATGCATCTTGATATTATTCAATCTAGTGTGGCGGAATTAACGCCGCGCCAGTTAAAAGCCTTACTCAGAGATCCGGAAGTACTATATATAGAGGAAGACCCGAAACGTTACTTGATGGATGTATTCCCCGCTTTTGACACTATGAGTACGCAGACCTCTCCTTATGGTATTGCTATGGTGCAAGCAAATCAGGTCAGTGACGCTCAATCAGGCAATACTAAGGTTTGTGTGATTGATACCGGCTATGCGCTGGGTCATGAAGATTTACCCAGCAGCAATGCCACTGGCTCGTCTTTTTCTGGTCACGGCGATTGGAGCACCGATGGTAACGGCCATGGTACCCATGTTGCAGGCACCATGGTGGCACTTAATAATAGTGTTGGCGTAGTCGGAGTGATTGGCAATGGCCAATCCGGTATTCATAACGTGAAAATTTTTAATAATTCCGGCAACTGGACCTCGGCGTCTAACCTGATTCAGGGTATCCAGTTTTGTCAGGATGCCGGTGCCAAAGTGGTTAATATGAGCCTTGGCGGCGGTTCATCCAGCACCAGCGAAAGTAATGCCATGACCAATTTTTACAATAATGGCATGCTGTTGATCGCGGCAGCAGGTAATGGCGGCAATACCAGCTTGTCTTACCCGGCGTCTTATAATGCCGTGGTATCTGTAGCGGCAGTCGATGCCAATAAAAACCTGGCCAGCTTTTCACAGCGTAATGCCCAGGTAGAACTGGCAGGACCTGGTGTAAACGTTAATTCAACCTGGAACAACGGTGGCTACCGGGCTATCAGTGGTACCTCTATGGCATCGCCGCATGTTGCTGGCGTGGCTGCACTGGTATGGAGTAACCATGCCAGCTGTACTGCACCACAAATTCGCAATGCGCTGGCGGTAACAGCCGAAGACAGGGGTACGGCAGGCCGTGATAACTCCTTTGGCTGGGGCATAGTGCAGGCCAAAGCAGCGCATGACTGGTTGACAGCCAATGGTTGTGATGGCAGCGGCGGTGACAATGGCGGTACACCGGATAATGAGTTGAGCAATGGTCAAACTGTCAGTAATTTAGCGGCAGCGCAAGGCGCAGAGCGCGACTTTTATATTAATGTGCCAGCCGGTGCTACTAACCTGAATATCAGCATGAGCGGCGGCACAGGGGATGCTGATCTGTATGTCCGCTTTGGCCAGCAGCCCACGCTAAGTAGCTATGACTGCAGACCTTATCTGAATGGCAATAACGAAAGTTGTGCCTTTAACAGCCCGGGTACTGGTGTCTATCATATTAAAGTGGTGGGCTACACTGCCTTTTCCGGAGTGCAACTGACCGCCAGCTACGATGAGCCGGTGGCAACTAACCCGGGATTTGATACTACTTTGCCAAATTTGAGTGTGGCGAGGAATGGCTGGTTACATTACACAGTGCAGGTGCCTGCCGGCATGAGTAATTTTACTGCGCAGATTTTTGGTGGCTCGGGAGATGCTGACTTGTATGTGCGTCGTGGCGCTCAGCCCACGACCACTGCTTTTGATTGTCGGCCTTATTTGTCCGGCAACAATGAAACCTGCTCATTTAATAATCCGCAGGCGGATGTCTGGCATATCAGTATTCGTGGCTATCGTGCCTCTGCCGGCATATCTTTGCGCGTAGTGGCTACTCCTTAGCTCTGCTTTTGTTAAGCTGTTGCTTGATTGACACACTCCGCAAACAGCGGGGTGTTTTTTATTTGATGCAGTGGCTGAATTTTAATGGCATGCTAAGCTTCTGAATTAAAAACTGAAAAATTGAGAGTCCAGATGCTTCGGCAAATTACTATTCAAAAGCGTTTGTTGGTTGCGTTTGGTGCTTTAGCGCTGTTATTAGTGGCCAGTGGTGGTTACAGTTTGTATGCCATGTCTGAGATTCGGCAGCGTGCCGATTTGGTTGAAAGCAACTTATTACCAGCCTTATCTAATCTAAGTGAAATTAATCTGACCATTACCCGCATCCGGGTGCTGACACTGCGCTTAATGCTGGCGATTGATATCCAGCAGGAAGGAGCGACTGTAAGACGTATTCCTGAGTTAAAAGACCTGCTCAATCGTTATGAAAAAGCCTATGCGGATACCATCTTTTTGGATGCTGAGCGCCGGCTATATCAAGAATTCAGCACCACAAAAGCCCAGTATTATCAGCTGCAGGAGCAGGTTATCGCTTATCTGTTGAGCGATGATGTGGGTGCCGCTACCGACATGCTGGATAAAATCAATCCTCTGACCGATCAGATGACAAATTATCTTGTACAAATTACTCAGCTAAATGAGCAAGCCGCCGCAACGGCGAGGGAGCAGTCGATTGCGACTTATCAGGGCGCCCGTTTGGCCGTGATGTTGCTGGTCATTGCGGCTATTATTATTGCCATTATGATTGCTGTGACTATCTCACGCAGTATTAATCAGCCCCTGGCTTTAGCGGTCGCATCGGCACAGTCTATCGCTGATGGCGATTTGACCCAGCCGTTGCAGGTAAGTGGCCAGGACGAATTAAGCCAGTTAGGTTTAGCTTTGCAGCAAATGCAGCAAAAGCTGCGTGATGCTATTGGTCATATCGCCAGCTCGTCCAGCCAGCTGGCCTCTGCCGCTGAGCAATTAAATGTGGTGACCGATGAATCGGCCAAGGCATTACAGCTGCAAAATGATGAAGTTCAGCAAGCCGCCACGGCGATTACCGAAATGAGCTCTGCAGTAGATGAAGTGGCGGTTACCGCGCTTAAAACCTCAGATGCGTCGGCGCAGTCGGCCAATCTGGCTAAAGATGGCACCAGTAAGGTAGTTCAAACCAGCAATGTTATTGCTAAAATGAATGCTGATGTGCAGCAAAGCACCGCGGTTATTCATACTCTGGCGCAAAAAGTGTCCTCTATTAATCAGGTGCTGGAAGTGATCCGTAATGTGGCTGAGCAGACCAATTTGCTGGCATTAAATGCCGCTATTGAAGCCGCCCGTGCCGGGGAAGCGGGTCGTGGCTTTGCGGTGGTGGCCGATGAAGTGCGCAGCCTGGCGCACCGTACGCAAACATCTACCGGCGAAATCGAACAGATGATCCAGCAGGTGCAATCATCTGCCAAAGAAGCGGTCAATGCGATGCAGCTGATTAGCAGTAATGCCGATAATGCGCAAACGGTGGCGAAATCCGCCTCTGATGCGCTGGAATTAATTGCTGAAAATATTCTGGAAATTAGTGATCAAAACCACGTTATTGCCAATGCCGCGGAAGAGCAATCTAAGGTGGCGCGTGAAATTGACCGTAGCATTATTACTATTAGCGATTTAGCAGCGCAAACGGCAGCAGGGTCGCATCAAACCAGCGCCAGCGCTACCGAATTAACGCGGTTGGCAGTGCAATTAAATGAGCTGGTCAGTAAATTTAAAGTCTAACGCCTTTTTATAGCAAGCGGCCGGCAGCAATACTGCCAGCCGCTTTTTTTATGGTGAAATCAGCCGCTGTGTTAATTGCTGCACTGCCGATAACTGGGCACCGCTGCGCAGCATATAATCATCACCACTATAGCCCCACCAGTCCCAGCAAGCTTGTGGGTTCATTGGCAGCAGCTTACTGGCTGTGATTTGCGGGTAAAACACCACCAACTGGTTGGTATCAGCGTATTCATTTAACCCGGTTTGAGTAATATAAGCATCCGCCACCATCTCGGCATTTTGCCGGCACCCATGAAAACTGATATGTAATCGACACGGCTGGGCACTGCTGCAACTGGCAGGCACATACAGATAACCGGTTTTTGCCAGTTGCGCTTTAGCTGCGCCTTTAACCTGATGCTGATCAATAGCATGCACAGTGCCGCTGGTCTGACTGGCGGCAGCATTCAGGGCGCCATACAAATGCTGTAGCAACTGGCCTGCAGCATCATAATCACAACTGGCAATAAAAGGGCTGTCTGAGCTGTGGCAGTCGGTTAAGCCGCTTTTATTGGTAGGAAAATGATGGGCAAACGGCTTGTCGTTTACCAGCGCAATCTGCTCCGCTGGCAGCCATTGTTGGTATTGCTGCGCCAGGGCCACACTTAATTGCGGATGCACGGTTTGATCCTTGCTGCCATGGAATAGCCACACCTTGTCATTGGCCAGGGCGCTGACAGGGGCCAATTCACCTTGTTGTTGTTGCAGTGTGATGTAATCCAGCAAGGCTTGGGCTGGGGGTAATGCAGGTTGCCCGAGGCACTGAGCAAACGCCAGTTGTAAGCTGTTTTGTGCACAATATATTGGTCCTGCAGCAATAATTGCCGCGCCACTGACCTGTTCAGCAAAGGCCAGATGGTATTGCGCCGCCATATAACCACCAGAGGACACGCCGGATACGGTTACTTCCGGCGCTAAGCTCAGTTCAGGCGCGAAGCTTGGCGGCGGTAATTGCGCCAACGCCGGAACGCTGGCTAAGGCGACACTCGTCAGAAAAACATATTTCATACACAGATCCTATTACTGGCTAATGGCCAAGCCTAAGCGGTTTTAATTAAATTACCATAAGGCTTTAGTACAGCCTAGCTGACCGGTGGCCAGCGCAAAACAATCGTATCGTCATAAAAACGCCATATTGCAGTTTTATGATAGCCAGCTTGTTTGGCTAAGACTGGAGTTGCCGTGAAGCCGTTTTATCTGATGCTTTGTCTGTTGTGGTTAGTGTGTCAACCTGCGCAAGCCCAGGTGTGCCCGGCGACTATCCGTTTTGCTGACACCGGTATTGAAGGGACTGAAGAGTTACAGCGGGCTTATCAGCTGTTTGTAGAGCGTTTGCAGCAACTCACCGGCCTTAAGGTACAGTTTTTCCCGGTAGGCAACCGCAGTACAGCAGTTAACGCGCTGCGCTTTAAGCAGGTCGACATTGTTCTGGCCGGGCCCACCGAATATATTCTGATGCAGCAGCGCATGCCCGGTATTGCACCCATAGCGGCCATTATCCGGCCTGAGTACTCATCGGTGTTTATTGTGCCTGCCGATAGCCACCTGTACTCGCTAACTGATTTAAAAGGCAAGCATGTGGCCATGAAAGACCATGGCTCAACCACCGGCCATATTATGCCGAGCTATATGCTGCACCAGGCCGGTTTAGATTTAGACAGAGACCTGCGTATCTCATTAATTGATGGCGCGCGTATGGTGGCGCTGGCTAATGGTGAAGTAGATGCTGTGGGTACTGGTATCCGTGATTTTGCGCCCTTTGTCGCGCAGCAAACTAAAGCTTACCGTATCATCGCGCAGGGTGACAATATGCCCGGTGACCCTATTATTGCCGGGGCACACCTGCCTAAAGACTGTGTCAGCTTGCTACGTCAGGTGTTTATGGACAATGCAGATAGCCTGTTGCAGGCCATTTTAGATCCCGGCGCGCGTGATAAGTATCAAACGGCGCAATTAAAGTTGGTAGATGATGCCGATTATCAGCAAGTGCGCGATGCCATGCGCTTATTAAAAATTTTGCGCTAGGCTAGCCGATGGATATTCAGATTCAACAGTTAGTCAAAACCTACCCCAATGGTACAACCGCCATCCAAGGGCTGGATTTACATATCGCTGCCGGCGAACAGGTCATGCTGTTGGGACACAATGGTTGTGGTAAGTCAACGCTGATGAAGTGTCTTACCGGCTTAGAGCAGCCGAGCAGCGGCAAGATTTTTATTGCCGGTCAGGACACCAGTCAACTGAATTACAAAGGGCTTCGGGCGTTACGCCAGCACATTGGCTGCGTGTTTCAGCAAATGAATCTGGTGTCTAACCTGACGGTGCTGCAAAACGTGTTGTTTGGTGGCATGGCCCGAGAGGGCTTTTGGGCCAGTTTAAATCTCACCGCCAGTAAAGCGCAGCGCTTTAAAGCGCTGGATGCCCTGGATCAGGTGGGGCTGGTTGAGCTGGCGGCGCGGCGTACCGATCAGTTATCGGGTGGGCAGCAACAAAGAGTGGCTATAGCCCGCATGTTATTGCAGCAGGCAAAGCTGGTGTTTGCCGATGAACCTATTGCCAGCCTTGACCCGCGCGCGGGCATAGAAGTAATGGATTTATTGCAGCAAGTGGCCACGGAACACAATATTACCCTTATTTGTGTGTTGCATCAGTTGGATATAGTGCGGCGCTATGGCAGCCGGTTGGTAGGAATGAAACAGGGTCAAATCGTCTTTGACAAACATAACAACCACCTGACAGAGGAGCAGCTGGCATGTCTGTATCACGACTAACCGAGGTGCATAAAAACGAAAAAAATTTACCTAAACGCTTACCCCGGCCTTCTATTAGCCTGTGGCTGGCGCTGCTGACCTTTTTAATACTGTTTGTACATGGCTTATATGGCGCTGAGGTGTCGCTGCATCGATTGGGGCAAGGCATGCTAAATGTCGGCATTTTTACCGCTGAGGCCTTTCCACCTGACCTGGACCGCTGGCCTTTTATAGCCAACGCTATGTTGGAAACCTTTCAAATGGCGCTGGTAGGCGTGGTGTTTGGCGTTGTGTTTAGTTTGCCATTTGCGCTGGCGTGCGCACCTAATACCACACCGCACAACCTCATCCGCTTTATTGCTGTTAATCTGGTGGCGGTCTTCAGAACCATTCCCGATCTGGTGTGGGCACTGATTTTTGTCGTGGCGGTAGGGCTTGGGCCTTTAGCGGGCATCCTGGCCATTATGATGGACACCATTGGTTTTTGTGCGCGCTTTTTTGCTGAACGTATTGAAGAAACCGATCCCAGGCCTGCCCAGGCACTTACCGCCAGTGGTTGTGGTAAAACAGCGGTGATATTTGCCAGTATCATTCCGGAGTGTATGGCCTCTTTTATTGCCACCAGTTTGTACTCGGTAGAAAAAGCCGTTCGCAGTGCGGTAGTGCTGGGGTTAGTGGGCGCCGGGGGCATTGGCGTAGAGTTATCAGCGGCGATGAATTTGTTTAGGTATGATCAGGCGCTGACGATTATTTTAACGATTTTAGCGGTGGTGATTGCTGTTGAGCAGTTATCTGGCTGGATCCGCAGTCGTTTGATCAGCAGATAAGTGCTGAGCGTTTGGCTTTCGGGTGAGATGGGTGTGCGGTATTTGTCATAAAAAACACGTTTTTCCGCCATCAAACTGTCATCTATGTTTAACTTTACTGTCAATTTAGCACTGTAATATCTCGGTCAACTTTGTGAACTAAGGACATTTTGACCGATGAAACTGCACACTCCACGATTATTTCCGAAAAAAGCATTAGTGTTGGCCGTGGCGTTTGCCTGCAGCGGCCCGTTACTGCTGCAAGCGCAAGGCGTAGATTTACCCTTGACGGTTAGCAGTGCGCCTATTGACACTCCGGCAGTGCGTGGCCAGCTGGCAGACAATCGTCAGGTGTTATTGCAAGGTGCCATAGTGCGCCTGCAGGGAACCAACTTACAAACCACGACCGATAACCAGGGGCGTTTTCGCTTTGACAACGTCGCTGCGGGTAACTACGAACTGGAAGTCAGCTATCTGGGTTTTGCGGTTAAGTCAGTACCGGTAGTAGTGACTGAAACTCAAGGGCAGGCGCTGAGCTTACGTTTTGCTGATAACGATGTAGAAGTGCTGCACGTTATTGGTAGCCGCGATGCGCAATCACGGGCGCTGAATATTCAGCGTGCGTCAGATAATGTTAAATCGGTGGTGTCGTCAGACTATTTAGGCCGTTTCCCGGATGACAACGTTGCTGAAGCCATGCAGCGTTTAGTGGGCGCCTCCATTCAGCGTGATCAGGGCGAAGGTAAGTACGTTAACGTACGTGGTGCACCGCTGGAATTTACTAATGTCACTATTGATGGTGTTAATGTGCCCTCGCCAGATGGCGGTACCCGCGCGGTCGACTTAGACACTATTCCGTCAGATATTATTTCTATTCTGGAACTGACCAAAGCTATTACCCCGGAAATGGATGCCGATGCGATTGCCGGTAATATCAATATTATTACCCAGGGCGCGTTAGATGCGAAAGGCCGCATTTTACGTGGCAAAATGTCTGGTGGTAAAAACGAAAAAGGCAGCGGTAATGCTTATAAAGCCAGCCTGACCTTTAGCAACAAATTTGGTGGCAACGACAATGCCGGCTTTATTTTTTCGGCCAAGCACAGTGAAACGAATCGGGTAACGGATAACGTTGAACACAGCTGGATGCAGCTGGCCAGCGGCGCCTATGTGCCTGAAGTTACGGAATTTAAAGATTATGAAGTTAAGCGTATTCGCAGTGGTTTAAGCGGCCGTTTTGATTTCAGGATTGATGACAACAAGCATTTATTCTTCTCACACAACTATTCGCGGTTTGAAGATAACGAATTTCGCGATACGCTGGTAGTAGAGTGGGAGCGTTATACCGAGCAATCTAACCAAACGTCTGGCGTGGCGGGTCGTGCTACCTTTGAAAAAGAGTTACGGCACCGTACTTTTATTAATACCATTAATACCACTGTATTTGGTGGCCGTATCATCATGGATACCTACACGGCGGATTTCCAGGCGTCTTATGCATCTGCTGAGCAAGCTTATCCAAATCGGGATTATTTATTATACCGCGAGCGCAGTCGGCCTCGGGTAGCCTATGACTTTAGCAACCCGGATCTGCCAACTTACCAGGTATTAAATTCAGCTGGCGATGTTGTACGCACCGATTTTAATTTTGCCCCAGCCGATATGAACTGGCGCCGTTATGAGCGCCGTACCGGTGGAGCAGAAGAAACAGAACAGGCTTATTCGTTTAACATTACCCGGCCAGGTCAGTGGGGCGATGCTTACTCTGAGCTAAAGTTTGGTGCTAAGGCGCGTTTAAAAGACAAGTCAAATGATGAAAACCGTTTGCGTAACAGTGTTGGTACCAATGCCCCGGTTTATGCTGATGTGATTATTGATAAGCAGTCGTTGCCGTTTGATGGTTTTTACAACAATGGCCCTAAACTGCAACGTGATTTTGTTAGCGCCTATCGCAATATTTTTGAAAATGCCGACTTTAGAGATCGCGGCGCGCCTTCTATTACCGGTGATTATACTGCCGGTGAAGACATTCTGTCGGCTTACGTACAAAACAAGTTAGAGTGGGATAATACTACTGTGTTGTTTGGTGCCCGTGTTGAGCAAACCAAAAACAGCGGTGAAGCCTTTGAATATGATTTAGATACCGATACTGCTACCCTGGTTGATGCCAGTAAGAGCTATACTAAGTTTTTCCCAAGCGTGCATTTACGTCAGGAGCTTGAAAATGGCCTGATTGTTAAAGCGGCTTACAGCACAGGCTTAAGACGGCCGAATTTTGAAGATTTAGTGCCCTATTTTATTATTGAAGATCGTGAATCAGGTAGTGGTTCTGTTGAAATTGGTAATATCAATTTAAAACCGACTTACTCGCACAACCTGGATTTGACCGGTGAGTTTTATATTGCACCGGTAGGCTTAATCTCTGCCGGTGTGTTTTATAAAAAGCTATCAGATCCGATCTTCAAAGCGCGTAGCGAATTTGTTGGTGGTGAGTTCGATGGCTTCAGGATGACACGACCTGAGAATGGTAACAGTGGTTACTTATATGGTCTGGAGTTAAACTGGCAGCAGTCGTTAAACTTTTTACCGGGTGCGTTTAGCGGTTTAGGCTTTATTGCTAACTATACTCATACCAAGTCAGAAGCAGATTTACCTTTTGGCATCAGTAAAACCGAACTAAATGGGACTAGCCGTCACACCTTTAACTTGGCACTGCAGTATGACATTGCTAAATTCAGTACCCAGTTAGCCTATAACTACCGTTCTGAATATATCGATGCCTTTGATACAGCTAACCCCGGCTTGAACGTTTACTGGGATGGTCGTGGCACGCTGGATTACACGGCCAGCTATAAGTTAACTAAAGACTTATCGGTGTTTTTAGAAGCCACTAACCTGACCGATAGCAAAGCCATTCGTTATCAGGGCGAGCGTAGCCGGGTATATGAGCATGAACAATTTGGTCGTGCCTGGCAGCTGGGCGTCAGCGGTAAGTTTTAAGCGCTAACGCAAGCCAGCAAAGCCGGAGCCCTGCCTCCGGCTTTGCTGTTTGCCTTTTGCCGTGTTTTTAGTGGCATTTATCACAGTATTGTTATCATACGAATCAAATTCAAAAAAGAGTAAGCAATGAAAAATTTACCTTTAACCCTATTAGCGCTATTGCTGCTAGCCGGTTGCAACCCGTCGTCTAGCCCTGAATTGGCGATAACAGTCGAGACTCAGACAGATTTGCATCTGGCCAGTAAAACTCCTTATCAACCACAACAACAGTGGCAGCAATACAGCCAGGCGCCGGCCGGCTTTAATGCGGTGATGGTACAGCATGTGGCCCGTCATGGCTCCAGGCTCTTATCCAGCGCTGGCGCTGATGATTTGGCCTTGCAGCTGTGGCATAAGGCACAACAGCTTAATGCTTTAACGCCATTGGGTGAGCAGTTAGGCCCGGTACTGGAGGAGTTGCATCAGGTACATCAACAGATTGGCTATGGCAGTATCTCAGGCTTGGGTGTGATTGAGCATCAACAGATGGCTGAACGAATGTTGGCCAGGCACCCGCAGCTGTTTAGCAACGCCTTAGAAAAACAGCAGCGTTTCGCCGTTTTACATTCAGGTCGTAAGCGCGCCGCACAAAGTGCCGATGCTTTTGTGCAGCAGCTACAACAATTACAACCAGCCTTGCAGCCGTTGTTTGACCAGGCCATCGCGGATGAGCATACCCTGTATTTTAATAAGGCCGAGGGCAGCGAAGGCTATGAAGATTATAAAGAAAATGATCCGCGGCTATTGCGGGTTATGCAGCAGTTAACTGAACAACCGAAAACGGTGCAGATGGCAGAGGCGATGTTAGCACGCTTATTTAATGCCGATTTTATTGAACGTTTAGCGCAGGGCGAGTTTAGTTTTAAATTGAGCTATGACGATGATGAAGTAAAAAGCCCCACCGATGCCGCTATGTTGCTCTATAGCCTGTATAACATCAGCAGCAATATGACCGCAGAGGGCGACTGGCAGTTTCAGCGTTTTGTATTGCCCGAGCACGCCGCCTGGTTTGCCGAGCTAGACGATGCCGACTCCTTTTACGGCCGCGGCCCGGCCTTTGCAGGTGAGGATATCACTTACCGCTTAGCACGCAATCTGGTCGCAGACATGTTGGCGCGCAGTGCCGAGCCGGCAAACTATGCGGCAGCGCTGCGCTTTAGCCATGCTCAGGCATTAATGCCACTGGCTGCCTATTTAGGCATAAAAGACGCCAGCGAGCCATTGACAGAAGGCACCGCTTACACTTACCAAAGCAGCCCCTGGCGCAGCGCCCTGGTATCGCCAATGTCAGCCAATGTGCAATGGGATATCTATCAAGATGCACAGGGCATCAAACTGGTACGCATGCTGCATCAGGAGCGTGAAACCTTGTTTAAAGTCAGCTGTGAGCTTTATCAGGGCTATTTTTACCTGCTAACAGAGCTACAGCGCTGCTTATTGCCATAACTTTTAACTTACAACGAAAAATGCGTAATGGTTAGCTGAGTTTTTAGTTGTTGTTGCTCTGCTAACCAGCCCCACTCAGTAAGCTGCTGTAGCATACTTTGCCTGAGCGCACTGGCCTGAGCGCTGCCTGTGGCGGCAAAAGATAACTCCACCAAGTTAAAACCTGCTTGCTGCTCGCTGGCCGGATAGTGCCAGACTTCCAGTGTCAGTTCATTAAATTGCTGCTTAGCTAACTTCACTGATTTCTTGCTGTAGCGGTCAAAGGGCACATAGCCATAAATCTGTAATGGGGCCTTAGTCAGCAATTGCGGGGGCATAGCTTTAGGTGCCAGCTCTGGTAACAGGGGTAATACCGACTCTGGACTGGGCATAGCCAGGGCATCAGCCAGTGCGAAGTTAGGTGTTGTGGTATAGGCAAAGCTCAGCGTTTGCCGGTGCAGGCCCCAGTCGATTTCTACTTTAAAAGCCGGATCAGCAATATCAAAACCGTCGGCACGGGCTTGGCTGATAGCGGCGTCAAGCACCTCATGCTGCTCATTCGCTTGCAGCGGATAACGTTTTTTATATTGCAGCCGGTGTGCCTGCTGATCAGCGCGTTTACGCAAGCGCATGCTCCAGCCAGCAGCCCCTAAGCTGCGCGCGTCACTATCAATATAGCCAACACGAAATTGCTCGGTTTTAGCATCCGTCAGCTTTAATTGCGCCAATACTTCAGGCTTAACGCTGTTATCGGCCTGTAATATCTTGGCCGGCTGCAGTAAAAACTTTACTTCATAATTAATGCTGGGGCTGGGGCTGGGGTTGGCGGCCAGCGGCAGCAGGAAAAAACTCAGTAATAATGATAAAAAAATCTTCATGCGGAGTCCTTAGTAGTGGGTACCGATGGCGAATCTAAAGGTTGAGTCGGGCTTTGTTGCCGGCGCTGGCGCCATAGTGGGATAACAAAAGAAGCCAGAGCTAAAAACAATAACAAGGCACTGAAGGGCCGTAGTAAAAACACTTCCAGGCCATCCATCATAATGGCCCGTCTAAAGTTGGTTTCGGCGATGGCGCCCAGCACCATGCCCAGGATCACTGGTGCCAGCGGGTAGCCATGGCGTTTTAATAACCAACCCAGCACACCAAAGCCCAGGCAGCAGTAAACATCAAACAACATATTCCGCACCGAGTAAGCGCCTATTATCGCCATCATCAAAATCATCACAAACAGCAGCTGCTTTGGAATATCGGTGACTTTAATCCATAACCGACTACCAGCCAGACCAATTAGCAACAGACCAACATTGGCCAGTAACATGGCGCTAAACAGGCCATAAATCAGCTGCGGGTTGCCTAAAAACAACTGCGGCCCGGGTGTTAACTTATGGATCATCATGGCGCCGACCAGTACCGCAGTGGTGGCGCTGCCCGGAAT
>NZ_DAINOE010000056.1:0-21186 GCF_036735525.1 Arsukibacterium sp.
TTCGCCACCCAGGCACTGAGGGATATTATGAGGTAAACGCCTGCATTATACGATGACAGTGGCGTTGCGCAAGCGAATTTATGTTTAGCGGGCTTAGTTGCACAAAATTGCAGCAGCTTCGAAAAACGGCGGGCGCATGCTACACTCTGCAAAATTTTTTTCAGGGTACCCGCTATGTTTGCTACAGCTCCGCGTGCTGGTCTGGCTCGTCGTTTGGCGGCGATTATTTATGATGTGTTAGTACTGGCGGCAGTAGTGATGCTGGCCGCTGGATTGGCGTTACTGCTGGTACAGTGCCTGGTGTGGCTTGGGCTGGTGTCGCTGGCTGGCTATACCGATATGGCGCACTGGTTAAGCAGTGGTGTGCAGCGCTGGCTGTATTTGGGCTATTTACTCTCGGTGATTATTGGCTTTTTTATGTACTTTTGGTGCAAGGCCGGCCAAACCCTTGGCATGCGTGCCTGGCGGTTATTGGTGGTGCAGCAAAATGGCGCGCCACTGACTGCTAAGCAAGCGCTGCTAAGAGCCGTGCTGGCACTGGCGGGGCTAGGTAATCTATGGTTATTAGTGCGCTGGGGTAAGGGGTTGGCATTACAAGATCAGCTGACAGACAGCCAGATGATTGTATTAACCAAAGAACAAAGCAAAGTATTAAACCTGCACAGCACGGCCAGATAACTGGCCGTTTACATCAGTTTTAATCAAACCTTTTTGCGCATCAGATACACCGACAGCAAAATAAACAGCACACTGGGTAACATAGCACCAGCTAATGGCGGCAAGCGGTACACCAGCGCCAATGGGCCAAATACCTCATTGGCCATATAAAAACCAAAGCCGGTAAAAATGCCCAGCAATACCCTGGCAGCCATAGTGACACTGCGCAGTGGGCCAAAGATAAAAGACAGCGCCATTAATAACATGGCAATGACCGTAAGCGGCTGCAAGGCTTTGCGCCAAAACGCCAGCTGATACCGGCTGGCATCCTGATCATTTTGCTGCAGGTAATCGACATATTCGGTCAGGCCTCTGAGCGATAACATTTCCGGTTTTATCGTCACCACGCCCAGCTTGTCCGGTGTTAAAGTAGAGCGCCAGCGCTGGCTGTCCGCCTGCCGGGACAATATTTGCTGTTCAGTAAAGGTCAGCTCGGTGACCTGCTGCAAACGCCAGGCATCGTCGATAAACTGCGCTGAATGAGCACTGGTGACACTGTGTAAGGTGGCCTCGGCATTAAACTGATAAATAATCACTTCAACCAGATTACCCTGATCATCCACCTCTTTAATATTGACAAAATTATCGCCATCTTTGGCCCAGACCCCTTGGCGGGCGGCAAATAAATTGCCATCTGAAATAGCTTTAATGCGCAGCTCTCTGGCCGCTCGGTCACTGATTGGCGCGCCCCATTCCGCCAGCGCCATCATGGCCAATACCATTAATATCGCTGATTTCATTACAGAATTAATAATGTTCAGCCTTGATAAACCCGCTGCCTGCATCACCACCAGCTCGCTGCTGCTGGCCATCATGCCAAGACCAATTAAGCCGCCAATTAAGGCCGCCATCGGGAAAAACGTCACCAAATCGCCAGGCATGCTATATAGCGTAAACAAGGCGGCATGCACCACATCATAATAACCACGGCCGATAGCGCGCATCTGATCAATAAAGCGGAACATCGACGATAAACCCATCAGCACGGCCAAAGTCATCACTGTGGTGGTTAAAATGGTGCGCCCGATATACAGATCAAGAATTTTCAGCATCTTACTTACTCACTCCTTGATTATCGGCCAGCTTTCGCCCCACCAGCCAGGCGCGCAGCCGTTGGGTACTGCTGCGCTGCTGCATCAGTAGCACTATGCCAAATACTAAGCCACTGATATGGATCCACCACATGCCAAATTGCGCTGGAATTTTGCCATCTTCCAGCGCCGAGCGGCCAATAATTAACAAGGCGTAATAGCCCAGATACAGCAATAACGCCGGCAATAAACGGCCAAACTTACCCTGACGGGGGTTAACCCGTGCCAGCGGCACTGCAATCAGCGTCAGAATGGGGATAGACAACGGAATAGCAATACGCCAGTGCCATTCGGCCACGGCTTCGGCACTGGTTTCCTGCATTAGCGCCGGGGTGCTTAGCGCATTTAACTTACGCCGGCGTTGCTCAACTTCCTGCTCACGGATCTGAATTTGATAGCGGCCAAATTCGGTCACTTCATAGGCCGGTGAATTCACATCACCGGCATAGCGCCGGCCTTGCTCGAGTTGCAGCATTTGCGCACCGGTTTGCGCATCTTCAGTGACCGAGCCGCTTTCGGCATAGACGATAGCATGCTGGCTCTGGCCGTTTTTAATCAGCGTTTGTGCTACAAATACCCTGGCCAGCTGGTTACCCGAGCGGCTGACGTCCTGCACAAAGATCACTGCTTTCTCATTAGAGGTGTGCTGAAAACGCCCCGGCACCACCGAAAAGAAACCGGCGTCAGACTCTACCCGCTCCAACAGTTCATACTCACGCTCGGTGGCCCAGGGGCTGAAATACAAGGTTACGCTGGCGGCCAGAATGGCCATAACAATAGATAACAACAAGGTTAAGCGGGTGATATACCATTCACTGACGCCGGTGGCGTGCAGTACCGTCATTTCACTGTCGGCATAGACCCGGCCATAGGCCACTAAAATACCTAAAAACGCACTTAAGGGTAAAATAATCACCGCCAGTTGCGGCAGCTTTAACGCCACTATGCTCATCACCAGTTGGCCCGGGATATCCCCTTCAGAGGCATCGGCTAAAATTTTGACAAAACGCTGGCTGATAATGATGGTGGTCAGGATCAAAAAAACCGCTAACTGGGTGCGAAAGACCTCCCCAATCAGATAACGAAAAATAATCAAAATGCCCCCTAAACCGGTCTTTTTGCTGGAACCCTGGCGATTTTTAAGTAAACTTGGTGTTTATTGCCATTATTATCAGTCAAAGTAGCGCTAAATCCGAGCTTTTTTCTGGATTCGCGGTAGAATTCAGCCATTGGTATAGCATGCTTTATCACGAAAATCTGCAAAGATGGCCGTCATAGTAGCACAATCTCTTAGAATCAGGAGTCAGTATGGAGTTCAGCGTAAAAAGCGGAAGTCCGGAAAAACAACGCAGTGCATGTATTGTTGTCGGCGTGTACGAACCGCGTCGTCTTTCCGCAGTAGCAGAACAACTGGATAAAATCAGTGAAGGGTATATCAGCAACTTATTACGCCGTGGCGACTTAGAAGGCAAGCCAGGCCAGATGTTGTTGTTACACCATGTGCCCAATGTACTGAGCGAGCGGGTATTATTAGTCGGTTGTGGCAAAGAACGCGAATTAGATGAACGCCAGTACCGGCAAATTATTGCCAAAACCATCAGCACCTTAAACGAAACCGGCTCGATGGAAGCGGTATGCTTTTTATCTGAATTGCACGTGAAAGGCCGCGATACCTACTGGAAAGTACGGCATGCGGTGGAAACCACCCAAGACTGCCTGTATGTGTTTGACCGCTTAAAAAGCAAAAAAGACGAAACCCGCCGCCCTCTGCGCAAAATTGTGTTTAATGTGCCGACCCGCCGTGATTTAACCATTGGCGAACGTGCAGTAGAGCAAGGCCTGGCCATCGCCGCCGGCATTAAACAATGTAAAGATGTTGGCAACCTGCCGCCCAATATCTGCACGCCGGCCTATTTAGCCGAGCAGGCACAAGCGCTGGTCGAGTTATCCGATAAAGTCAGCGTCGAAGTATTAGGCACAGAAGAGCTGGCTGCCCATGCCATGCACTCTTATCTGGCCGTTGGTCGCGGCTCGGTCAATGGGCCTAAAATGTCTGTCATTAAATATCAGGGTGCCGCCAGCGACGCCGCGCCACTGGTGTTAGTGGGTAAAGGCCTGACCTTTGACTCGGGCGGCATCAGCCTGAAACCGGGCGATGGCATGGACGAGATGAAATACGACATGTGTGGCGCAGCCTCAGTGCTGGGCACTATGCATGCGGTAATTGCGCTGGGTCTGCCATTAAATATAGTAGCGGTACTGGCTGCGGCAGAAAACATGCCTGATGCCAACGCCTACCGGCCGGGTGACATTTTAACCACTATGTCAGGGCAAACTGTCGAAGTACTGAATACCGACGCCGAAGGCCGCTTAGTGTTGTGCGATGCGCTGACCTATGTTGAGCGCTTTGACCCTGAGCTGGTAATAGACGTTGCCACCCTCACCGGCGCCTGTGTGATTGCGCTGGGCAAGCATGCCAGTGGCCTGTTAAGTAACCATAACCCGCTGGCGCATGAAATTTTAAATGCCTCTGAGCAAAGTGGTGACAGAGCCTGGCGCCTGCCGTTGTGGGATGATTATCATGAGCAACTGGAAAGCCCCTTTGCTGATTTTAGCAACCTGGGGGGCCGTGCTGCCGGTACTATTACTGCTGCCTGTTTCTTATCAAAATTTACCCGCAAATATAACTGGGCGCATCTGGATATTGCCGGTACCGCCTGGCGCAGTGGGGGTAAAGATAAAGGCTCAACCGGCCGGCCAGTGGCGTTACTGACCCAGTTTTTAATTAACCGGGCCGGTCACAACCAGGATCATTAATGGCGGTAACCTTTTATGTGCTGGCCGAGCGCCCGCATTCACCTGACCATGAGCTGTCGCCTGCGCCAGCTCATTTTGCTTATGCCTGTCAGCTTTGTGCCGACTTATACCGCGACAATAAACGGGTCTTTGTCTACACCGCTGATCAGGCAGCCGCCGAATTGATGGACGAGCTGCTATGGCAGTTTGATGCCGAGCGCTTTGTGCCGCACAACCTGATGGGCGAAGGCCCGGGCCGCGGTGCCCCGGTTGAAATTGGCTGGCAGGCGCCGAAACAAAGCCGTCAGGTACTGATTAATCTGTCTACAGATATGCCCGATTTTGCCCGGCGTTTTGCCAGTGTTATCGAATTTGTTCCCTCAGAGCCCGCGTTAAAAGCGCAGGCGCGGGAACGTTATAAGCAATATCGACAGTCAGGCCTGGTGCCCAGCACCATTAACCTTGACTGATCCAGCAGGACTTTCTCATGGAAAAAACCTTCAACCCCAGTGACATCGAACAGGCTATGTATCAGGCCTGGGAAAGCAAAGGCTACTTTAAACCTAATGGCGACAACCGTCCGGGCAATGGCTACTGCATTATGATCCCACCGCCAAATGTCACTGGCAGTTTGCATATGGGCCATGCTTTTCAGCAAACCATTATGGATGCCCTTACCCGCTATCAGCGGATGAAAGGCAAAAATACGCTATGGCAGGTGGGCACCGATCATGCCGGTATCGCCACTCAGATGGTGGTAGAGCGCCAGCTGGCCGCAGCCGGTTTACCTGGCCGCCATGCCATGGGCCGCGAAGCCTTTATTGAAAAGGTTTGGGACTGGAAAGCCGAATCTGGCGGCACCATCACCAGCCAGATGCGCCGTTTAGGTAACTCGGTTGACTGGGATCGGGAACGCTTTACCATGGACGCTGGCCTGTCGAATGCGGTGCAGGAAGTTTTTGTAAGGCTGTATCAGGATGATTTGATTTATCGCGGCAAGCGTTTAGTTAACTGGGATCCGAAGCTACACACCGCCATTTCAGATCTGGAAGTTGAAAACAAAGATCAGCAAGGCCAGATGTGGCACCTGCGCTACCCGCTGGCCGATGGCGCTACCACGGCGGAGGGTAAAGATTACTTAGTGGTGGCCACTACCCGGCCAGAAACCATGCTCGGCGATACCGGCGTGGCCGTTAACCCGAACGATGAGCGCTATCAGGCGTTAATCGGCAAAGAGATTCTGCTGCCCTTGGTCAACCGCCGTATTCCGATAGTCGCCGATGAACATGCTGATATGGAAAAAGGCACCGGCTGCGTCAAAATTACCCCGGCGCACGATTTTAATGACTATGAAGTGGGCAAACGTCAGCAGCTGCCAATGATTAACATCCTGACGCAGGATGCCACTATTCGCGCTGACGGCGAATGCTTTTTTAGCAATGGTGAAGCCAATCCGGCAGTAAGCGCGGCGATACCGGCTGAGTATCAGGGGCTGGATCGTTATGTGGCGCGCAAGGCCATTGTTGCCGCCTTTGAGCAGCTGGGTTTACTCGACAAAGTAGAAGCCCATACTAACACCCTGCCGTATGGCGATCGCAGCGGCGTGGTAATAGAACCGCTGTTAACCGATCAATGGTATGTCCGGGTAGCCCCGTTGGCAAAAACCGCTACTGAAGCGGTGCAGAACGGTGATATCCAGTTTGTGCCCAAGCAATATGAAAACATGTACTACAGCTGGATGCGTGACATTCAGGACTGGTGTATTTCGCGCCAGCTATGGTGGGGCCACCGTATTCCGGCCTGGTACGATAACGACGGCAAGGTGTATGTCGGGCGCAGCGAAGCCGAAGTGCGGGCGCAGTATCAACTGGCCGATAACATCAGTTTGCGCCAGGATGACGACGTGCTCGACACCTGGTTCAGTTCGGCCTTGTGGACCTTCTCTACCCTGGGCTGGCCCGAGCAAACCGAGGATCTGAAGAACTTCCACCCAACCGATGTGTTGGTTACCGGTTTTGATATTATTTTCTTTTGGGTCGCGCGCATGATCATGATGACCATGCACTTTGTCAAAGAAGATAATGGCAAGCCGCAGGTACCCTTTAAAACGGTGTATGTCACCGGGCTTATTCGTGATGAAAATGGCGATAAAATGTCCAAGTCAAAGGGCAATGTCATTGACCCGCTGGATATGATTGACGGCATTACGCTGGATCAGTTACTGGCCAAACGTACCAGCAATATGATGCAGCCCAAAGATGCCGAGAAAATTGCCGAGCGTACCCGTAAGCAATTCCCGGACGGCATTACTGCCAGCGGCACTGATGCCGTGCGCTTTACCCTGGCGGCGCTGGCCTCTACCGGTCGCGACATTAACTGGGATATGAAGCGCTTAGAAGGCTATCGCAACTTCTGTAATAAGCTATGGAACGCCAGCCGCTATGTATTAATGAACACCGAAGGCCAGGATTGCGGCTTTAACGGCGGCGCTATGCAGCTGTCATTAGCCGATAAATGGATTTTGGCGCAATACCAGCACACGGTAAAACAGGTTACCAAGTATATTGACAGCTACCGTTTTGATTTAGCGGCCAGCGCCTTATATGAATTTACCTGGAACCAGTTCTGTGACTGGTATTTAGAGCTGACTAAGCCAGTACTGTTTAAAGGCAATGAGCAGCAACAACGCGCTACCCGTCATACATTGTTAACGGTGCTGGAAAGCCTGCTGCGCTTAATGCACCCTATTATGCCCTTTATTACCGAAACCATCTGGCAATCGGTCAAACCGCTGGTCAACATCAATGCCGACAGCATTATGCTGCAGCCTTATCCAGAGGCCGAGCTGGCACTGGCAGATGACAGCGCTATTAACGATTTGGAATGGTTAAAGGCGGTGATCACCGCTATTCGTAACGTGCGCGGTGAGATGAATATCGCGCCGAGCAAGCCGTTAAGTATTATGCTGAGAAACCTCAATACTGACGAGCAGCGGCGATTAACAGAGAACCAGAGCTTTTTAATGAACCTGGCGAAACTGGATAACATCAGTGTGCTAGCTGCAGACGAGCAAGCCCCCGCCTGCGCCACCCAGCTGATTGGCAACATGGACTTGCTGATCCCGATGGCCGGTTTAATTGATAAAGACGCTGAGCTTAGCCGCATTACCAAGCAACTGGAGAAAACCCAGCAAGAGCTGTCGCGGGTAGCCGGTAAGCTGGCCAATCAGGGCTTTGTCGCCAAGGCCCCTGAAGCCGTACTGGAAAAAGAGCGCGCTAAACAAGCCGAGCTGGAACAGGCGGTAGCCAAGCTGCAAGCGCAGCAGGCCGAAATAGCGGCAATTTAAGTGTGACCAGCCTTACTGGCTGAAAACAGACGGCGCCATTCATGGCGCCGTTTTTTTATGGCCAACAGACCAGACTGCTGAGCTGGCACAGCTAATAATCCATTTGTACAAAAAATATTTTTTGCTATGATTGCGCCTGTATAACCAATCATAACAATAATACCCTTGATACAAAAAAATCGCGCCGTTGAATTGCGCTATCTGCTGCAACGGTACACTTAACTTTTTGCCGGTCAACCGGACTTTTTACGAGAATAACAACCATGTCAGCAGATACCACCTTAGGGAGTTTGGCCGAACCTGTTGCAGCGGCGGTCGAAGCGGCCGCCATCGCACCTAGTGCTATTAGTTTAATTCCCGCCATCGTTGTCCTGGCTTTTGCCATCTGGTTAAAACGCCCTATTCTGGCTTTAGTGCTGGGCGCTGCCGCCGGCTTAATCCTGATCTCTCCCAGCGACGCCTTATTTAATTTAGGCGAAACCTCAGTGCGGGTCATGCAAGACGAAACCATAGGCTGGTTAATTTTAGTCTGTGGCGGCTTTGGCGCCCTGATCGCCTTACTGGTGCACACCGGCGGTGCCTTTGCCTTTGGCCGCATGGCACAGCAATATGCCAGTGGCCGCAAACCCTCTTTGTTTATGACTTATTTGCTGGGCTTAATTATCTTTATTGATGATTATTTAAATGCGCTGACGGTGGGTGAAACCATGAAACGCATTACCGACAAATATAAGGTATCACGGGAAATGCTGGCCTATGTGGTCGACTCTACTGCGGCCCCTATGTGTGTACTGGTGCCCATTTCAACCTGGGCGATCTTTTTTGGCGGCTTGCTGGTGGCCAATGGCATAGCGCCAGAGACCGATCCCAATGGTATTAAAACCTATATCTCGGCCATTCCTTATATGCTTTATGCCTGGCTGGCGCTGATACTAGTGCCATTGGTAATTTTAGGCGTTATGCCGTTAATTGGCCCGATGAAAAAAGCTGAGCTGGCCGCACAACAGTCCAGTGGCAATGTCGATGCCCCGGCCGAAACCGCCGCCTCGCACACCCATATCAGCGATGATTTTGCCATGGATGCCTTTGAAGAAGAGTTTGACGCCGCCGATAAAAAAGGCGGTAAGCTGTATAACTTTTTACTGCCGATGCTAATGCTGATTGGCTTTACCATCTGGTTTGAAGCTGAAATTTGGCCGGCATTAATTTTAACCTTTATCGTCACCGTCCCGATGTATATGGCGCAGCGTTTAATGCCCTTTACTGAGATGATGGAGCTGATGATGCACGGCTTTAAAACCATGCTACCGGCCATTTGTACTGTGATTGCCGCCTTTACCTTTAAAGATGTCTGTGATCAGCTCGGCCTACCGCTGTACGTCATTGAGAATCTGTCCCCTTACATGACCGCGCAAATGTTACCGGCGCTGGTGTTTGTGGCCATGGCTATCTTAGCTTTTGTTACCGGCTCCAGCTGGGGTATTTTTGCCGTGTCTATCCCTATAGTGATGCCATTAGCAGTAGCGGTGGATGCCAATGTGCCACTGGTAATAGGTGCGCTGTTATCCGCCAGCTCTTTTGGTAGTCAGGCCTGTTTTTACAGTGATTCAACGGTACTGGCCGCCCAGGGCTCAGGCTGTAACCTGATGAGCCACGCCCTGACGCAATTCCCCTATGCCTTAATGGCCGCCATAGCAGCGTTCTTTGGCTTTATTGCGTTGGGTATGCTGTAAATTGAGCAAGGTATAAAGCTACAGCGATTGACAGCTCAGTTAGAGGGCCTGTCAATCGCACCCCTTTTGCCGTTAAGCTCATCTCCCTGCACTAGTTATTGGCATACTGGGTAAGCTCGGGTACAGTGGCGCCATTTTTATGCTCTAATGGAATAAAGCGCTTTGAAACCCCTGTGTTTTTTTCTCACCGCCTGCTCAGTCTGTTTGTCATTGCTAGCCACTGCCATAGCAGCAGTTCCCCAGCATAGCCTGCATATTCCACTCATCAGCGACGGGCCAGCCATAGTGCTGGATGGTAATATGGACGAGCCGCAGTGGCAACAGGCACTGCAGGTGCCCATTCGTTTTTTAACTGCGCCGCAAGATGAAGGGGAAGCCGAGGTGTACACCATGGGCTACCTGTTTGACGATGGCAGCACCCTTTATGTCGCTTTTGATGCGCATGACGCTACGCCAGCAAAGATCCGCGCCGCCTATCGCAACCGCGATCAGATCTGGGGAGATGATGTGGTCGGTTTAAAGTTAGATACCTATGGTAATCAACAGCTGGCTTATCAGTTTTTTGTCAATCCGCTGGGCAGTCAGGCCGACGCTATCGAAAATGCGGTGACCGGCAGAGAATCCTCAGCCTGGGACGGTCACTGGCAGGCATATGGTCGTATTACTGAGCATGGCTTCAGGGTGGAAATGGCCATCCCTTTGCATATCCTGAATATGCCGACCACGGCCGGTGCTAAAAACATGACCTTTGAGTTAGTACGTTTTTTACCACGGGATCAGCAACTGCGTATTTCCAGCGCGCCAATTAAACGCAACAATCGCTGTATGGTGTGTCAGATGACACCGGTAAGCGGTTTTGCCAGTGCCCAGCGCAGTCGCTCACTGGTGGTGGCGCCGGCCTTGGTGACCGGCATAGCACAAGGTCGTGACCTCGCTACTGACAGCGATTGGCAGAGCCAAAACAATACTGAGCTCAGTTTGGATGTAAAATGGGGCATCACCCCCGATTTAACGTTAAATGCCACCCTTAACCCGGATTTCTCGCAGGTAGAAGCCGATGCGGCAGCGCTGAGCATCAACAACCCTTTTACACTGTTTTTTGCCGAAAAACGGCCATTTTTCACCGAAAATGCCGACTATTTCGCCAGCCCGTGGAATCTGGTGCATACCCGTAATATTGCCGAGCCCAATGCCGGCGCTAAGTTTACCGGCCGTATGGCACAGCACACCTTTGGTGTCTTTAGTACTGATGATCAGCAAACCACCGTATTGATCCCCGGCAATTTAGGCTCACGCATAGCGCAACTTCAGGGCAGCAGCCAAAACCATGCCTTGAGCTATAGCTATGCCGCCAGTAGCAATCTGACGGTCGGCGCCTTGCTAACGCAACGTAGCGCCAATGATTACCGCAATACCGTGCTGTCGCTGGACAACAACTGGCGTATCAGCCCGCACGATACCTTAACCCTGCAGTGGGTCGCCACCCAGACCCAGTATCCGCAGTATTTAGCCGCACAACTTAGCCATGAAGCCGCGCTGAGGGTCAATGCCGACGACACATTACAAGGTCAGGGCTACCGGCTTAACTATCTGCATCAGCAACGCAATTGGCATGCCTATTTGCGCTATCAAAAGCGGGATAAAGATTTTCGTGCCGATCTGGGCTTTTTACCGGAAACCGATTGGCAAGAGCTGGCACTGGGTGGTGATTACACCTGGTTTTTTACTAAGCCGCAGCGTTTTCATCGTTTTCGCATTTTAAACCATGCTTTTGCCAGCCAAAACGCGGCCGGTGAGTTTTTAGCTAAAAAGCTGGAAAGCTACGCCATCTTATCCGGGCAGATGAACAGCACGTTGGAACTGGGCAGTTTTGTGCGGCAACGCGTCGGCAACCGGCAAGACCAAAGCCTGCTTACTATTGCCGGTAATACCGAGCGTTACAATGAATACGGCCTGCACCTCTTTGCTGAAATTCGCCCTCATCGCGATTTGAATATGTATTTGTACTGGCAAGAAGCAGAAGTACTGGATTTAACCAATGAGCGATTGTCTGATCAGCAACATATTATTGCCAATGCCAGTTACTCAGCCAATCAACATCTGGATATTCGTCTGCGCCATACCTTGACGGAGATGCGCTATTTATCGGCTCAGGTGTTTACTGCTCATTTAACCGATTTGCGGCTGACCTGGCAGTTTAATAACCAAAGCTTTTTACGGCTGGCGCTGATTTACCGCCAGCTAGACCGCAACCTCGATAACTATGAAGCCGCCTGGCAGTCGGCGTTTCAGCGGCGGCAGCGCAACTTAACCAGCCAGCTGCTGTATTCTTATCAATTAAACCCGCAAACAGTGTTTTTTATCGGTTACGGCGATAACGCCTTTGAAGATGATCAGCAAGTCGATCTCAAGCGGGATCAACGCAGCGCCTTTGTTAAAATGAGTTATGCCTGGTTGTTGTAACTGCCAGTCAGCCCCATGCCTGAGCATGGGGCTCTTTGCTTAAACTGCCAGTCGCCGCTCTTCTACTATGCAATACAACACCGGCACCATAAAGACACTGAGTAGTACAAACAGCATACCCCCCAGCGTCGGAATGGCCATGGGTATCATGAGATCCGCGCCGCGACCGCTGGCGGTGAGTACCGGCAATAATGCCAGTATAGTGGTCGCCGAGGTCATTAAGCAGGGGCGAATACGCTTTTGCGCAGCCTGCATCACCAGCGAGCGCACCTGGGCGCGGTTAGCCGGTTTAGCCTGGGCAAACTGCTGCTTTAAGTAAGTGGCCATCACCACGCCATCATCGACCGCTATGCCAAACAATGCCAAAAAGCCGACCCAGACCGCTATGCTTAAATGATAGCTTTGCAACTGAAACAGTTGCCGCAGGTTAGTATCAAACCAGTCGAAGTTTAAAAACCAGGACTGGGCGAATAAATCCAGCATAATAAAGCCGCCGGCCCAGGCCACACTGATGCTACTAAAAATCATCATCGCTGTGCTCACCCGCTGAAATTGCAAATACAGCAGCATAAAAATCAGCAATAACGACAAGGGGATCACCCACAACAAAGTAGCACTGGCGCGCTGCTGATGTTCAAAACTGCCGGCAAAGCTGTAACTGGCCCCGGCCGGTAACTGCCAGTCGCCCGCTTGCTGACTGCTGGCCAGGTAATCAGCCACCGCATCAATCACGTCCACTTCGGCCCAGCCGCTTAGCGCACCAAAGGTGACATAGGCAGTTAAAAAGGTGTTTTCAGAGCGGATCATGGTAGGTCCGCGTTGATAGTGGATCTCTGCCAGTTGTGACAGTGGCACCGGGTAGCCGCTGGGCGTATCAATTAATATCTGTGCCAATTGCTCTAAGCTATCGCGCCGCTCGCGCATATAACGCACATTAATGCCATAGCGCTCACGCCCCTCCACCGTGCGACCGGCATCCATACCCCCTATAGCTGTGGCTAATGCTTGCTGTACCTGCTGCATACTCAGACCAAAACGGGCAATAGCTGCGCGATCCGGTACTATCTCCAGATAAGGTTGGCCCACAACCCGCTCAGCGCTGACTGAGGCACTTTGCACCCCGGGTGCCTGACGTAACAGCTGTTCAAGCTGAAGCGCCAGCTGATCGAGGCTGGCTAAATCTGGCGCAGATAATTTAATGCCCATAGCCGCACGCATACCGGTTTGCAGCATGAGCAAGCGGGTTTCGATAGGTTGTAATTTAGGCGCTGAGGTAACACCTGGCAGCTGGGCCGCACGCACTATCTCCTGCCAGATATCATCCGGTGATTGAATATGCTCGCGCCAGATGCGGTAGGGCCGCCCGTTTGCATCGGCAATCAGCTCACCTGCAGCATCACGGGCAAACTCCGCTGTTTTACTATCGTACTTAAAATACTGCCGCCGACCACGTTCATCGGTTTTAAACTCGCTGTGATATTGAATCAGGGTTTCAATCATGCCCAAAGGCGCCGGGTCTAATGCGGTTTCTGCGCGGCCAATTTTACCTACCACAGAGCGTACTTCCGGAATCGCCGCTATGGCCGCATCCTGCTGCTGCAATACTGCCAGCGCTTCGCCGATAGAGGCATGCGGCATCAGGCTTGGCATCAGTAAAAAGGCGCCCTCATCCAATGCGGGCATAAACTCACGACCCAGCCCCGGATAACGATGATTAACATCAACCCAGCGCTCATTATGCTGCAGCTGCGAAGCATCACCGCCAAGCTTTGCGTATAGCGCCGGCACCCAGCCCAGTGTTTGCGCTGCGCCCAGCCACACGGTGACGCCATAGCCAACCAGTAGCAACGGCAGACATAAAAACAGCCACTTTGCCCGCAAACATGCGGCCAATAAACGCGGGTATGCCCATAAGAACAGTAAAAAACCAGCCAGTACAGCACCGATTAACAGCAGAACAAATACCCCATTACGCAGGGCACCGGCCATAGGCCCCAAAGGCTGCCATGCCTGACTGAGCAAACTTAGCGCAACCAGCAGTAACATCACCACCAGCGCAGCGTGGCCAAGCCGCCAGGTTGAAAAAGGCAATACGGCTCGCAGTTTTTGCAAACGGGGCTGTACACGCTGCTGATAAGCCGCCAACGCTGGCCAGCGCGTCAGCATGACATCGCCTACCCTAGGCTGGTAGGCCGACCACAACAGCAGCACCGGCAATACCGTTAACGCCAGCAAGGCCGCGGCCAGCAACACAAAGGTTTTGGTGTAAGCCAGGGGGCCAAATAGCTTGCCCTCGGCGCCGGTCATGGTAAATACCGGTAAAAAACTGATCACTGTAGTACTGATGGCGGTAAGCATAGCCGGCCCTACTTCGGTGCCGGCGCGCATTACTGCCGCGCGTGCCGTAAGCTCAGGCTGCTGCTCCCGCTGCCTGAGCAGGTTTTGGCTGACAATAATGCCCATATCCACAATAGTACCGATAGCAATAGCAATACCGGCCAGCGCCACTATGTTGGCATCTACCCCCAGCCATTTCATGGCTAAAAAGCTCAGCAGCACCGCCATCGGCAACATTAGACTGACCGCCAGCGCCGCTCTGATGTGCAGCAGCAACGCCAATACCACCACTATAGTGACCAGCAATTGCTGCCATAAGGCATCTTGCAGGGTGCCGAGGGTTTCATCTATCAGCTCGCTGCGATCATAAAAGGGCACTACGGTTAGCTGGCTTAGTGTCAGCCAGGTTGGCCGGGCATCGGCAGGCGTTGCCCGTAAAAAACTCAGCCAGGCCTGCTGCACCGCCTGATCCCGCCCCTGCCAGGCAGGTAATTGCTGCGCCAGCGCAAAGGCATCTACTTCAGCGGGGCTCACCTCTTGCCAGTTAATCACCGCTTTTGAGGGCAAGCCGCGGCTGACCTCGACTAAACGGCGTTTAACATTATCAATGGCCTGCCGTGGGTTATAGCCCTCACGCACCGTGACCACACCGCCGACGGCCTCGGCGCCATTAACATCTAAGGCGCCGCGCCGCTGTGCCGGGCCAAATTGCACCCTAGCCACATCGGCGACGGTTATCGGTGTATTGTCTGCTGCCAGTCGCACGACCGCTTGTTCAATATCGGCCAGTTGTTTGATAAAACCCACGCCGCGAATGAGATATTCGACGCCATTTAACTCACGACTGCCGGCACTGACATCCAGATTAGACGCCATCACCGCCGTGGTGACCTGTGCCAGACTCACCTGATGAATCCGCAGCAAGTCGGGGTCTACTTCAACCTGATATTCACGCTGATAACCGCCAATAGAGGCCACTTCGCTGATGCCTTCAGCGGCCAGTAAGCCGTTGCGCAGATACCAGTCCTGCACGGCTCTGAGCTCATCTAAATCCCAGCCGCCAGTGCTGTTACCTGTGGCGTCCTGCCCTTCCAGCGTATACCATAATACCTGCCCCAGTGCCGTGGCATCCGGGCCTAAGGTAGGTTGCACCCCCGCAGGTAGCGCATCAGGCCCCAAACTGGCCAGCTTTTCCAGTAAGCGGGTACGTGACCAGTAAAACTCTACGCCATCATCAAAAATTACGGCAATACTGGAAAAACCAAACATCGACAGCGAGCGCACATCCTTTACCCCAGGCACGCCCATTAAGGCGACTCCCAAGGGGTAACTGATTTGATCTTCGACATCCTGTGGTGAACGCCCCGGCCATTCGGTAAAAACGATTTGTTGGTTTTCTCCCAAATTCGGAATAGCGTCTACCGCGACCGGTTGCAGCGGGATACCGGTTTTCCAGCCAAAGGGCGCATAGGCCACCGCCGCTACCAGCAACACCCCGGCCAATAACAGCAATACCAGCCTTTGCTGCATACAAGCGGCCATCACATGCTCAAACCAGGCGCGCGGCTTAGCTTGCGCCCGCTGCTCAGTGTTCATGCTGACCTCCAACAGTATATTGCTGCTTAATATCACCACAGCGCAGCATAGCGGGGCCAAAGTACGGGTTTAAAATGGCTTGCTGAGGTTGTAACCAGGAGGCGCCCTCACCGGCGCGGGCCATCGGGCAATAAGCCTGATACCAGCCATCACCGAGCACACCCAGCTCGGCTAAGCGTAATAAGCCCAGGTTATGCTGATAAAATTGCTGACGGGCCATGCTTAAACTCGTTACCTGCTGGCTTTCACCAGACCCCAACTGCAGCGCAGACACAATTCGCGGGAAATGCTCAGGCCAGTTAATGGCCGCCACCGCCTGATGAAAGGCCGCAGTACCTTGCTGCCACTGCGTTAGGTTATCTTCGGTTAGTGCCAGATATAGGCTGCGGTAAGCGTCAAGTAAGCTGGCCTCATCTGCGGCGCTTAACTGAAAATCGGACGCATTCCTTATTGAAGCCGCGGGCGCTGTTGTGACCGCTGGCGCTGATGAAACCGCGGGCGCTGTTGAGGCCGCAAGCGCTTTGCTGGAAGCAGCGGTTGTGGCTGCAGCTCTGGCGTGGGCATGGCCGGCATGGGGATCGCCGCCGCCATCCGGTGTCATCATGCTGGATAAACCACGAATTTGCAGTTCGCTATCCAGGCGCATGGCGCCCTTGCTCACCACCAGTTCGTGTTCACTCAACCCAGCCAGCACCTCTACCTGATCGCCAAAGCGCCGGCCCAAGGTGACCTGCCGCCCGGCATAGGTTGGCCGTTCAGCCTGTAATTTGACGTAGACGATAGCACGCTCGCCGGTAAATAACGCCGCCGAGGCCGGAATAAGTAACACATCATCTTGCTGACTGCTCAGCTGGGCCCTGGCCAGCATACCGGGCTTTAAGCGGCCATCGCTATTGGGCAACAGTGCTCTTACCCGCACGGTACGCCGGTTAGCATCTACCACCGGCTCCAGCAGCAGGACTTTTGCCGTGAGTGGCTCACCGGGCAGCGCCAGTAATTCAACCGTCAGGCTTTGCCCAGGCTGAATGAACGCCAGTTGCTGCTCAAAGGCTTCCAGCTCAAGCCACACTGAGTCTAACCCCAGCACAGTAAACAGCGGCTGGCCGGTGCTGACATAGGCACCGCTATTGACCAGCTTTTCCATCACCCGGCCCGATACCGGTGCACTAATGGTGACCGTATACTGCAGGCTTTCGCTTTGCAAAATCGCCTCTATTTGCTGTGCCGGCACGCCCAGCAAACGCAAGCGCCGCCGCGCTGCATCCAGAGTACTGCTGGCCGGTAAACCGCCGGCACGGGCGCCGGCGTGCCCGGCATTAAGTTGCTTGGCTTGCAGCAATTCCTGCTGGATAACAATTAAATCCGGGTTAAAAATTTCTACCATCGGCTGACCCGCCTTAACATCAACGGCGGTGCTATCAAGATACAGTTTTTCAATGCGCCCTGAGGTCCAGGCACTGATGGTTTGGATACGGCTTTGATCGGCCGCCAGCTTGCCCACCAGGGTTAAGCTGGCCGTAGCCGGGCCGCGGCGCACCGGTGTTAGCTCTGGTTGCAGCAGCGCATTGGCTCTGGCGCTTAAGCGCAGCACAGCGCCATTTTCATCCGCCCCCAGGTTATCTGAAAGCGGCTCATCATCCTGCTCAACGGCAATTAATGCCATACCACAAATCGGGCAGCGATCATTGGGGTTTTCAGAGTGTACATGCGGGTGCATAGAGCAGGTGTAAATAGTCGTTGCCTGGGCACTTAGTGCCGCCAAGGCACCTTGTGCCGGTATAGCAGAGGCTTGGGCTGATGTGTGTTGATGCGGCTCATTTGTGTGTTGGTGCTCGTGTTGATGCGGGGTGGCCAGCACAGTATAACTGGCGATTAAGCAGCAACTGAATAAGACTGCGCCCCGGGTGTGTACATTAAACATAAAAAATCCTGCCTGAAAAAATGAAATAGCCAGGACATGCCAACGCATGCAGCCAACATTAACTAAGCAGCAGGGTTTAAATCAGGAGCAGAGATTTTTGCAGGTACAAGGGCGTCGTTCGCGGATAAGGCGGCCCCTGGGCTAAATACAGGCTATGTTGTTGTGCCGGTAAGCTATCTAAGGTCAGTGCAGTGACCGCCTCTAACCATAACAACAGTGGTGGTAACTCTAAAGCGGCAATGGTCACAGCTGCCGACTCACAGCCAAAACAACTGTCATCTGTGATTAGGGTGCTGTTGCCGTTAACCAATTGGCCAACAGTGTCAGTCGCGTCCATCGGCGCTACTGACATACGGCTATGGCAGGGCGGTAAGGCTGGCGCTGCGGCAACCCGGTCAGGGGTCGCCGACTCAGCGGCGGTCGCCAGTTGCATTAAGCCACTGCAAAACATCATACACCAGGAAAACGCCAAGCTGACCATCAGAGGGATAGTCCAGCGCCGTTGCTGTTTTGCCAGGGTAAGTAACATATTTCGTAAAATGCCAGTCTTAAAACTCAAGCAACAACATAGTGATTTAACGTAGTTTTGTCAAAGAATATAGCGATTAGCATTTTGAATGCTCAGCATCGTATCGATATACAACAGACGGAGATTTCCGTCTGGAATAAAAATGGGAGCCAAAGCTCCCATTTATTTAAATGTCATCAAAACTAATGTTCAATTTTCGAGTGAGCATTATTTAACAAGTACATAATAGCTTCGTCTTGTGTGCCAAATGCAGACAAATCAACACTGTTAATGTCAAAAGCTGCCACCTGCTTACCGTGGTAATTCAGTGTTGCATTACCTGATAACGCATCAACTTCCATGCTTAAATTCTGCAGCAGGTCATTTTGATCTCCGAACTGCAACAACTCATCAAATTTAAGCACTTCGGGACTAGCTGTTAAATCAGTTATTTCTGCAGAATCAACAGTATTTGAAGCGTCTGTTTTATCGGCAAAATCCCAACTGAAAACGTCTGCCTCAATAGGTAGAATTGTTTGTTCAGGCAGTGTCTCAACAACAGAGTTCACCACATCCTCTATCGGTTGCAGCTGATCTTCTGGCAGTGTCTCGACGACCGCGCTTACCACATCCTCTATCGGCTGCAGTTGCTCTTCTGGCAGTGTCTCAATAACAGAGCTCAACACATCCTCTATCGGTTGTAGTTGATCTTCCGGCAATGTCACAGCGACAGCGCTTACCACATCCACTATCGGCTGCAGCTGGTCTTCAGCCAGGTCTACACTTGCATTGGCAGCAAGCGCTTTGGTCTGAGCAATAATATCAATTTGATCATCAATGACAAAAGCATCGGTATCCATATTAGAGCCCGTTGACATACCAGTAATAGGTACGTTAACTGCAACATTAATCATCGCTGTAACTGTACTACTGTCAGTGCCGTCAAAACTGGTAGCAGAAACAGTCAGGTTAAGATTTCCGCTAAAACCTGTCGGTGGGTAGAAAAATAACCCATTCAATTGCGCCTGAGTCAGTGTCCATGTGCCATCACCATTATTGTTACCCGCAGACAAAATACTACCTGCTGGTAAACCGGCTATAGATACAACCAGCAACTCACTTGAATCCGCTACTGCCGCATTAATAGTTAAAGCAACGGGAATGCCATAACTTATACCATCAACTACAACCTCAGCACCATTGATTGAAAAACTGGAGTCTTTATCTGCATCACGTCCATTCAGAATAATAAAATCAAACTGATATTCACCATCTTGAGTAGCCGTGAAAGATTCAATTCCTGCACCATTTACTCCTGCGCCCAATAACTCCGATGCCGTAATCAACTTAGTCGTCCTGCTACCATCAGGAGCCGTCACAATCATCAGTACGAAGTCGTTATAACCACTTTGAATTTCATTAACGAGATTCTCACCATTAATAAAAGACCAATCAAAATTTATAGTAGAGCCGGATTGTAATTGGAACACACTGGTACTGAAGTTACCGTCGATAGCATTAATATTGCCATTATGATTAATAGGGCCACCTGTTGGGTTGAAGCTATCAAGGAAGCCTGCCGCTAAACCAAGCGCAGCTTCAATATCAGCCTGCGACATACCATTACCCGTAAGAGTGCCATCAGCACCTGTTGTAATAGTAAAGTTTGGCGAAGATGAAAGAACCTCAGACACAACATTCAAAATAGGCGCATCAGCAACAGGGTTAACAACAATATTTAGCTCTGCAGAAGCCGTACCGCCCTGTCCATCATTCAATGTATAAGTGACAGTTGGGAAGGTACCGCTCCAGTTAGCAGCAGGAGTAAAGGTGAAATTACCATCTGCAGCTATACTCAGGGTGCCTTGGCCAGTAACGATAGCTTCACTACCTGGTGTATAAGTAACACCGTTAATAACAAAAGACTGTAACGTCAGGGTGTGACCATCAACATCTGTATCATTACTGAAAATGTTACCAGTTAATTGGGTATCCTCATCAACCTGATAGGTATCAGCTACCGCAACAGGTGTACTGTTAATTTCAACACTATCACCTACACCTGCATTCCCTGCAACATCGGTATAGCTGCCAGCAGCAACAGAAATAGCAATTGCAGCAGTGCCGGAAGCGACAAAAGTAGCAGTCCAAATATTAGGGTTATTTGGATCCTGAGTTAAACCACTCAGCACTCCACCTGAAATGGTTATATCGTCCGCAGTAAAACCAATTACATTCTCGCTAAAGGTAAAGGTTACAGTGGTTGACTCACCAGCTGAAAGAGTTGAGTCGGTGGTTGTTATATCCAGAGTTGGAGCAGTAGTGTCTAAAGAGCCATTGGTGCTGCCGTTGACCGGGTTACCGTTGTTATCCAACGCCGTCGCGCTGATGGTCAGCGGACCGTCGGTCAGGCCGCTCACATCCACGTTTTCAACCAGGTAGCTGCCATCCGCCAGCACGGTGGCGGTGGTGTTCACGGTGTTGCCGTTTTGATCCGTAATGGTGATGTTCACCACGGTGCCTTCGGCCACATCGGTGGTGCTGCCGCTGATGTCCAGCGTCGCATCGCCGTTATCCACGGTCGCGCTCACACTCAGGGCCGCATCGACGGCATCCAGCTGGGCATTGGTGCTGCCGTTGACCGGGTTACCGTTGTTATCCAACGCCGTCGCGCTGAT
>NZ_DAINOE010000057.1:0-20354 GCF_036735525.1 Arsukibacterium sp.
TGTAAGTTGATGGACTACGGTAAGTTCCTGTTCGAAAAGAGTAAAGCTCTTAAAGAGCAGAAGAAGAAGCAAAAACAGATCCAGATTAAGGAAATAAAATTCCGGCCTGGAACTGACGAAGGCGATTACCAGGTAAAACTACGCAACCTGCGTCGCTTCATTGAAGAGGGTGACAAAGCTAAAGTAACGCTGCGCTATCGTGGTCGTGAAATGGCGCATCAAGAGATAGGCCTTGAAATGCTAACGCGTATTAAAGACGATTTAGCTGACATAGCCCTGTGCGAATCTTTCCCTTCACGGGTGGAAGGTCGTCAGATGATCATGATGCTGGCCCCAAATAAGAAGTAATAAGTGCCTTCAAGTTTATTAAGCTGCGGCTTGCCGCAGTTTTTTAACGCCTTATTATTCGTTGTCATTTAACAATGCGAGTTTAAATACTATGCCAAAGATGAAAACCAATAAAGGTGCCGCGAAGCGTTTCAAAAAAACCGCTTCTGGTAACTTTAAACGTAAGCAATCACACCTTCGCCACATCCTGACGAAGAAGACTTCTAAGCGTAAGCGTCAGTTAGGTCCAAAAACCTTAGTCGCTAAAGTAGACATTGCCGGCTTAGTCCGTTGCATGCCTTACGCATAATTAATAGGAGTCAGACATGCCAAGAGTTAAACGTGGTGTAACGGCACGCGCCCGTCACAAGAAGGTGTTAAACCAGGCTAAAGGTTACTACGGTGCCCGCAGTCGTGTTTATCGTGTTGCTTTTCAAGCGGTTATTAAAGCCGGCCAATATGCTTACCGTGACCGTCGTCAGCGTAAGCGCCAGTTCCGTCAGCTGTGGATCGCGCGTATTAACGCCGCGTCACGGATGAATGGTTTATCTTACAGCCGTTTCATCGCAGGCCTGAAAAAAGCCTCTGTTGAAATCGATCGTAAGATCCTGGCAGATATCGCTGTATACGACAAAGCCGCTTTTACTGCTTTAGTGTCTAAAGCAAAAGAAGCCTTAGTCTAAGCTAAGCTGTTTGAGCTGCCACTTCAGGGTGGCAAAAATACCCTCACACTTCGGTCTGAGGGTATTTTTTTGCCTGATATTTAGTGACGAGTTAACAGATATAACTAACGTGACATAAAACGACGTAAGCGACGCTAGTTAAGCGCCGGTGTAAACTGCATAATAACTTGATTATCTTTGAACAGTTGTAAGCGGCTGCCATTTACTTCAGCGCGATCGGCTTGTTGCAGGCTTTGGGTAAATTGCAGCTCCAACTCATTGCCCTCGGCGCAGAATTTGCGGGTGCTGGCGAGGCGCTGCACTATGATGCGGTTAGCGTGCTGCTGAAAGCTGGCGTTAAAGCTGTTACAGCCAGAAAAACCGTGCAGCTTATCTTTGTCAAAAAACAGCCTGACGTTGAGCTGGTATGGCACATATTTATCGGCCAGTTTTTCTGCGCGCCAGACAATACCCTGAAAACTGGCCGGGTTTAAACGATCCGGACAGCTGGCGCCGGGCCAGAATTGCTCAAATTTATCAATCAACAGCTGCGCCTGGCCACCATTTTCAGTATTTTTACGTCCCACCAGCGTAGCGATAACCGGCTTTTGCCGCAGTTTTTCATCTTGCTGGTACTGACGCATCATTGGAATATGGTGCTGAGTATTGGCAACGCTTAGTGGTTCGCCAGTATGGCAAGGGGTAAAGGTAGCCTGATTTTGGTTTAGCTGATACAAACCTAACAATGCCTGACGCGGGTCAACTTTGTTGAATTCATTTTGGCGTTTCAACTGGTAATTAAAGCGCGAATCAATGGGTCTGCCTTGCAAATCCAGCATGGTTAATTGTTGATTATTTAAAAAGTGGAAGGCTGGCAGCGTTTGCTGCTGGTTGACCAGATGCAGTGTACGGCCCTCGAGTAACCAAATCCCGGAAATTAACTGCACCTGACCGCGTTCCAGGTATTCCTGGCGCGCTTCAAAACGGCCATCACGGTACAAATTGATATGGTAGCTAATGCCCGGGCAATCGGCACAAGGCAGGGTGCCGATGAAACTCATATCACTGTCAATAAAGATATGATCCAGATTAGTGGCCACTGCCACAGTGGTATCATTATTATCAACCACATCGTCAATATCTTCTGGCACAGCGACAGCGGTGGGCGCTTGTAGTTGCTCCGGGCTGACAGAAGAGGGCGCAGGAAGCTGACTACAGCCTGCCAGCAGCAGCGCGACTGCCAGTAAGGATTTTTTCATGGGAGTATCCTGTTGCAAATAATGAGGCATTATAACCTAAACTTTGCTGATGCCTAGGCTAGAGCTGTGTCCTTCTTAGCATGTTGTGGGTATAAAGCCAAAATCTCAGCCACCGCTTTGGCTGTAGTTGTCGGTTGTTCCTGCATAAAACAATGGCCACCGGGTACTGTGCTGCTTTGTACCGCCGGGTTTAGCTTGCGCCATTTGGCAATAGCTTTAGCAATAAATGGATAGCTGCTTTCACCATGCAGGATATGCACCGCCGGGCTGGGTTTTGCCAGACGTTGCCACAGCGTTTTTGAGTAAGAGCCAAAGATTTCAGCCTCACGTTCAGGTTGGCATTTCAGGCTCAAGCCCTGCGCTGAGGGGCGCAAAGCATGCTCAATATAAGCGGCCAGTGCAGCAGGATGCCAGTTTTTGAACATACCACGGTTATTCAGGTAAGTAAAAGCAGCCTCTTTGTCTGGCCAATGCTGACGCCGGCGCAGGGCGGCCTTGGCCATCGGGTTTTTATGATATAGCCTGACACTGTCCAGTGAACGCATTACGGTGAGCATTGCCGGGGTAAACAGCACCGGATCCAACAAAATAATGGCTTGAAACGGGCTGGGCGACTGGCTATGGATTAGTGCTGTTAATACCCCGCCAAAGCTGTGACCTAAGCCAAATACCGGCTGGCCGGTAAACCGATGCTGATGAGCACTAAAGGCCTCTGCGGCTAACTCGGCGGCCGTGTCCCAGCCTAAAAATGGCCCGCCATGATCACTATCGCCATGGCCCTGGGCATCAGACAAAAACAGATCATAGTTTTTGCTTAACTGCTCAAGCATAGGTTGATACATAAAGCTGCAAAAGCCATTGCCGTGCAACACATGCAATAGCGGCCTGCCGCTGGGTTCACTGTGATAGCCGCGAAGAGTAAAGCCAAAACGGGTAGGGAAATGCCAGGGAATAAGGGGCACTTTAGCGGGTACCGAAAAGTTTATCACCGGCATCACCCAGTCCGGGTATAATATAACCTTGCTGGTTTAAGCAGCGATCAATAGCCGCCGTGTAAAGCTCAATGTCAGGATGCGCTTCGGCTAAGGCGGCAATCCCCTCAGGTGCAGCCACTAACACCAGCGCTTTTATCTGCTGACATCCTTGCTGTTTTAATAAATCTATAGTGGCGATCATAGATCCGCCAGTGGCCAGCATAGGGTCGACTATTAACGCCGGGCGCTGCTCTATGTCAGGCGCCAGCTTATGAAAATAAGGGACTGGTTTAAGGGTACTTTCATCACGGTAAATACCGACAACACTAATGCGGGCACTGGGAATGAGGTCTAACACGCCATCCAACATGCCTAAGCCCGCACGTAAAATAGGCACTATTGTCACTTTTTTACCCTGAATTTGTTCAATGTCACAAGGCCCGCTCCAGGTATCAATGCTCACAGTGGCAGTGGGTAAATCGGCCGTCGCTTCGTAAGTCAGTAAACTGGCCAGCTCACTGGCTAATTGGCGAAATTGCTTAGTGCTAATATCGACTGCCCGCAATAAACCAATTTTATGCTGCACCAATGGATGCTTAAGGTGCGACACTTTCATGTGGTGAGCGGCTAAATAAGAGCTTGGCATCTTAAATGTCCTGTTTAGGGTTTACCTTGCACATAATAGCTCACTTGCGCCCGCGGGTTAAGGTATTCAACAACTTGCTCAGGGAGTGCAGAGGGCATAATGACTTTACTGATCATTAATTTGTCAGCCTCCAGCGTAATCACCGGCGCTTCCAGCCGGGGCACGTCTGGATCATAAATCATTACATTGGGCAGCAATAAATGTTCACTGTTAACTGACATCACCATTGCCACCCTGTTGTCATTAAGCATAACAAGGGTTCCGGGCGGATATACCCCCATCATACGGATCAGCATTTTCATCTCCTGCTCACCCAATTTGCCTTTCATGCTGCGATATAAATGTGATAGCGCATGGTGCGGTGAGCGACCTTTGCTGCCATCGCTGGGGTGGCAAAGATTATCGAAGGCATTAACCACAGCTACCAGTCTTGCCAGAGGATGTATTTGTTGATTGCTCAGCCCTTTAGGGTAACCGCTACCGTCTATATGTTCATGGTGTTGCTCGAGGATGACACTGGCTTCAAGCGGAAAATTATCGGCTAAGCTGACTAGTTCAGTACCAAATCGGGTATGAAGCTTTAATAAGTTAGCTTCTGGCGCCGTCAGTGGCGTAGTTTTGCGTAAAATTTGAGTGGGAATTTTAAGTTTTCCCACATCATGAAACAGTGCACCTATACCCGCTATTTTAATGTTCTCAGCGCTATAATCGAGATTTTTAGCCAGCATCATGCTAAGTATCGATACGTTTAGGGCATGGTAATACAGGTTTTCCTGTTCTTTGCTGCTACCGGACATCAGGTGCAGCACCAGACTTTGCGCATTGACAATGTTGTCAGTGAGCAAACCGATCAGCTGATCGGCTTCTGAAATGGCATTCAATGGCCTGCTGCCCAGCAGTTTCATTAAACTTTTCACCTGGTTTAATGAATGCTGAAAGGCTTTTTCTGTTTTTTGCAAATCGCGACGATGTGCCTTAGCTTGCTCAATGCGTTTCATTTTATCTTGCTGCAATCTGGCCTGAGCTTCACTTAACTGACAGTTGAAATTAATATCTTCATCGTCAGGGCATTGAAGTATATCGCTTTGTATTTGTTTGCTTTTTTCAGGATAAAAATAGACATAATCAAGCCCAAGAGACTGAATAATCTGAATTTGCTGGGCATTTTCTATGGTTAAACTACTGCTGAGAAACGGGTGTTTCAGCCAGCCACTGGGGAGTTTAATGGCATAGCCCAGCTTAATTTGATCTGGGGTGATTTTCAGACTGCTCAAGCAGCCTCCGATAACAGATAACTCAATAAATTGAGTGTAATAAAAGACAGCGCATTTAGCTATGCGCTGTATCAAATTAGCGTTGATGTAGTCTGGTAAAAAGAGTCGCACCTGTTATAAAAGTGCTGACTGATTTAAAAAAAGGGGCGCACTTTTTTGCAAAAGTGGCCCCAACCAGGTAACACAAATCAGAAATTGATGGTGTAACGTAAGGTCCAGACCGAGCCTAACCAGTCATGAATACTGCTGGCGTAACCGTCGGTAGGTGAAGACGCATAAGGAGGCTTTTTGTCAGTGATATTACGCACAGCCAAATTAACCCGGCCATAGTCGGCAAAGTCATAACCAACACTGGCATTAAAAACTAACCAGGCTTTCACTTCCTCATTATTAAACTTAAAGTCACCGTCACCCATGCTGGCAACATATTTACCGCTTAAGCTGGCAGACCAGTTATTCAGTGTCCAATCAGTACCAAAATCGGCAACAAAGTCAGGGCGTGCTACTTCGTTGGCACCGCTTAATTTACCGAGCAAATCTTCTGCCGGGAAATCCGGGCTGATTTGCCGCTCATAACTCAAGGTTTTAGTCGCATTGGCGTAAAAGTTAAAACGGCCAGCTTGCTCGGTTTGCAAACGGTAGTTTAGTTTGACATCGACACCATCAGTTTTTTGCTGACCAACGTTAAAGAAGCCGGTACGTAAGAACACTAAATCTCCATCGGTACTGACCACACAACCAAAGCCTGGCAGGTTGCTTTCATCGGTGACCGTAGGGGCAGTACCCGCTAAACAGTTACGTAAGGTGGTGTTGGCATCAACGTCTACGATATCCTGGTGATCATAACGCCAATAATCAGCGGTTAGTTGCAGGTTGTCTGACAGATTCCAGGAGAAGCCAATGTTTACCGCTTCTGAGCTTTCAGCACTTAAATCCGGGTTACCACGGGTTTCCTGATCAAAGCTGACTTCATCAGTAAAGCTGCCGCACAGCGCATCAAACTCTTCACCTGGTCCACAGTTAATATAGCCGGTGGCTAAAGCCTGACCGGCACCTAATTGTGACAGTGAAGGGGCTCTAAAGCCGGTGCTCCATGAGGCGCGGGCGATAAAGTTATCTGTCGCACGCCAGCGTAATGACAGTTTAGGGTTAACATCACCACCAAAATCGCTGTAACGGTCATAACGAATGGCTGCAATGGCATCCAGGGTGTCCGTTATAGGCAGGTTAAATTCGCCATATACTGCAAATTGATTTCGGCTGGCCTGGGCATCACGGGCGCCTAATCCATAAACACCATCGGCAGCAGCGATAGGGGCTGGGGTATCTTTAATATCTTCTGAACGGTATTCACCACCAAATACTGCCGCTACGGCACCAGAGGGTAACTCAAACAGATCGCCGCTAATGTTAAAATCCAGGCTGTAGGTTTCAGAGCTACCAACACGGGGCGCTTGCTCACGTAGCGCAGCTAAGGTGGCTTCTGAGTTATCACGGCCCAGATTAAACGGATTAAAGCTTTGATTGGCGATACCTGCGAGCACACCGGCGCGATTAAAGTAACCACGGATATGGCGCACTTCATTGTCGGTTTGACCGAAACTGGCTGCAGTCTCCCAGCTCCAGTCTGCCAGTTCACCACGTAAGCCGGCTAATAAGCGTAATGATTCGGTATCAAAAGATTGCTGACGACGCTCAGGAAAACGGGTTCTGACAATAATATTGGCATTGGTGGGGTTACGATCTTGCACATACGCCGGTACAAAGCTGGCATTAAAGGGCACTGTTACGGTATAGGCTGTGGCAGAATCGTAGGCTGAACCTTGGTTGCGCTGATACATCGCTTCGCCAAAGAACTCCAGATTATTATCCAGTTGTTGCAGGTGGCTGAGGTTAACCCCCAGATTTTCGGTTTCAGGCTGAATGGCCCGCTCTGACACATAGTCATAACGGCATTCAGTACCGCCACGCACGGTATTAGTACCACACCATTGCTCAGGTGAGTTTACCCCGGCAATGCCCAGCGAGGTGCGAAGGGCAAAGGTGACATCAATAGGGCGGTCAACATTGAATAAGGCGTTACGGTTGAAGTAATCCAGTACCACAGTGGTATTACTGGTAGCAGTGTTAAAGCCGCCGACGTAAGTCAGGTTATAACGGCCGAAATCACTGCTTTTATTATCATCACCATACATCAGCGACAGCTCATGGCCTTCAAAGTCTTTGCGCAAAATAAAGTTGATGACGCCGGCAATCGCATCTGAACCATACACAGAGGACGCACCATCGGTTAGTACTTCAATGCGCTCAATGGCAGACATTGGGATAGTATTAACGTTTACAAAAGAATCGGCACCATTAGCAAAAGAGTCGACAGCAACGCGACGACCATTCACCAATACCAGAGTAGAGCTACTGCCCAGTCCCCGTAAACTGACACCTGAAGAGCCCGCGGGCGCGCCGGACGCCGTTGCGGTGGCACCGTTCTCGCTAAAGGTACCAGCACTGGCCGCTTGTGGTAAATCACGTAAAAAGGCACTGACACTGTCATAGCCACGGTTAGCCAAATCTTCACGATTGAAGATTTGCACCGGGTTAGCCCCTTCCATATCCACGCCTTTAAGGCGGGAGCCGGTGATTTCAATTTTTTCAATTTTTTGTTCGGTAATACCTTCTTCAGCCATTAGCGGGCTGCTGACACCAGTCATCGCCAGCAGGGTAGCCAGTGATAATTTTGAGCGCTTCATAGTTGCTTTGATATACATACACATTCCTCTGGATAGCAAACGTTGCCTTAGGGCAATCTGATAAAAAAAGGGGGTGCGTCAAAACAGAAGCCTAGCCAGTAGCTTTGCCTTTTGCAGACATAGTCATAGCACCATAAAGGTGGACAGAATAATGCGACAAATTAAGGCGTTACTAAGTTTGTTAGCTAAGAGTTTTCAGGGAGAAATGCCTCTGCCTGACGCAGAGAGCAAACTAATTATTAAACCACTCGGAGAGATAGAACACAGAGCAGTAGTAGGCTGAACGCATTACAGCGCATTTTTGCATGACTAGCTCCTGTCTGGTTTAAGTTGTGTGGCCTAAAGGTGTCTGAATGGCCAGATGTTGTCAAGTGCTATTTTGTAGTGCTGACAAAAGTTCCCTGATAACTGAAATATTGTTAGCGATAGCTAGCTTCTCGGTAGATGCGGTGTAATTTTTACATGAGATATACTGATAAATGGGTGTTGTCTGACCAGTTTTGTTCTGGTGACTTGACAGTGGAAAGATTCAAACGTACATTTCAAACACTTGTTTAAATGTTGATTTGACTATGCTCAATAAAGCCACAACCCAACAAAAAATTCTTGATGCGGCACAAAGCTTATTTGCTGAGACAGGTTTTAACGACACGTCTTTACGGCAAATTACTACGTTGGCTGAAGTAAACCTGGCGTCAGTTAATTATCACTTTGGCTCTAAAAAAGAACTGATCCAGGCCGTTTTGCAACGTTATCTGCAAGTATTGATGCAGCGTTTAGAGCAGGAGTTTAACCAGTTGCTGGCGGCACAAAAACCTAATGATTTAACCGTTGTGCTATCCGTATTTGTTAAACCTTTGCTGGAACTGAATACTGTACAGCGCAATGGCACACGCATTTTTTTGCAGTTATTAGGCCGTGGCTATACCGATGTACAAGGCCATTTGCGCTGGTTTATCAATCATCACTATGGCCGGGTACTGGATAAATTTGTACTGTTAGTGCAGCAGGCCTGCCCACAGTTACCCGCCAGTGAGTTGTTCTGGCGCCTGCATTTTTGTCTGGGCACAGTAGTATTTACCATGGCGTCTAATGAAGCGCTGGCCGAAATAGCTGAAGCAGATTTTAAAGAGCAGGTCGATATTGAAGGGGTTATCCGGCGGTTAATCCCGTATTTAGCCGCGGGTATTGCCGCAAAAGATTTTCTACAACATCCATCGTTAACCGTGATAGCAAGCCAAGGGCTTGGAGGACAATAAAATGGTTTATTTTTTAATTTTACTTAGCATAGTGGTGCTGATATTGGTGGTTACGCCAGTGCGCCGAGGCCTGTTGTCTAAGCCAATCTTCCGGCTGTTTAAACAGATTCTACCACCGTTATCTGATACCGAGCGCGAAGCGATGGAAGCGGGCGATGTCTGGTGGGATGGTGAGTTATTTAAAGGTAAACCTGACTGGCAAAAATTGCACAGCATACCCAAACCGCAGCTGTCTGTTGAAGAGCAGGCTTTTATGGATAATCAGGTAGAAACCCTGCTAAGCATGCTGGACGATTTTAACATAGTTCAGGAGCAGCGCGACTTACCAACAGAGGTGTGGGATTACATTAAGCAGCAAGGCTTTTTTGCGATGATTATCCCGAAAAGCTACGGTGGCCGTGAATTCTCTGCTATCGCCAACTCTACTATAGTGTCGCGTATCGCGACCCGCAGTTTAACGGCGGCGGTAACAGTGATGGTACCTAACTCTTTAGGCCCAGGTGAATTATTGATGCATTACGGTACCCAGGCGCAAAAAGATCGCTGGCTGCCCACACTGGCCAATGGAACTGATGTGCCATGTTTTGCCTTAACCGGGCCGGAAGCAGGCTCTGATGCCGGTGGCATTCCGGATACCGGTGTTATTTGTAAAGGTCAGTTTGAAGGCAAGGAAGTGCTGGGTATTAAATTAAACTGGGACAAGCGTTACATCACGCTGGCCCCGGTAGCGACAGTATTAGGGCTGGCGTTTAAATTATATGATCCAGAGCAACTGCTGGGTGATAAAGAAGAGTTGGGTATTACTTGTGCACTGATCCCGACTTCGCACCCTGGGGTAGAGATTGGCGATCGGCATTTCCCGATGAATATGGCCTTTATGAATGGCACGACCTACGGCAAAGATGTATTTATTCCGCTGGAGTGGATTATTGGTGGCCCGGCCTACGCCGGACGCGGCTGGCGTATGCTGGTTGAGTGTTTATCTGCCGGCCGGGGCATTTCATTGCCGGCGCTGGCCACCGCTACCGGCCATTTAGCCACCCGCATGACCGGCGCTTACGCTTTTGTGCGGCAGCAATTTGGTATGTCGATAGGTAAATTTGAAGGGGTGCAGGAAAGTCTGGCGCGTATTGGTAGCTTTACCTATACATTAGAAGCGATGCGGGTGATGACAGCCGGTGCTATCGATTTAAAACTGAGCCCCTCTGTTGTGACAGCTATTGCCAAATATCATATGACCGAGATGTCTCGTACCTTATTAAATGATGCCTTTGATATTCATGCCGGTAAAGCCATTCAATGTGGACCGATGAACTATCTGGCGCATGGCTATATGGGCATCCCCGTATCCATTACGGTGGAAGGGGCTAATATTTTAACCCGTAATCTGATGATCTTTGGCCAGGGCGCCACCCGTTGCCACCCTTATGTACTGGCAGAGCTGGAAGCAGCGGCAAACCCTGATGCAGAAGAAGGCTTAGCGCAATTTGATCAGTTACTGATAAAACATGTGGGTTTTGCTGTGGGCAATACCTTTTCGGCGCTGTGGCAGGGCTTAACCGCGGGCGTATTTAACAGTTCGCCGGTGGCAGGTGAAACATCGCCTTATTATCAGCAATTAAGCCGGATGAGCCGCGCCTTAGCGCTTAGCGCCGATATCTCAATGCTGATGCTGGGCGGCGATTTAAAACGCAAAGAGATGCTGTCAGCCCGTTTAGGGGATGTATTGAGCCAATTGTATATAGCCTCCGCTGTATTGAAGTTTTATGAAGACAATGGCCGGCAACAGGCTGACTTGCCTTTTGTCCATTTCAGTGTGCAACGTGCGTTGTTTGAAATTGGCAAAGCTTTTGATGGCTTTTTTGTTAACTTCCCTCACCACATAGTAGCAAGACTGATACGCACTTTGGTATTCCCTTTTGGCATAGGTTACAAAATGCCCAAAGATGAAGTCGCGCAGCAAATATGTGAAGCTATCTCCAAGCCTGGCGTTATCCGTGATCGTTTAAGTCACTTATGCTATATCGGTGACAGTGAGCAGGATGCCACCGGCTTAATGGAGCAGGCGTTTATTGCCAAATATGAGGCGCAGCCGTTATTGAAAAAAATCTATAAAGCACAACGTGACGGTACCCTTGCCCGTAAACAGCCATTGCACGATACTATTGAGCAGGCGCTGGCCGCTGGGGTGATTGCCGCAACGGAAGCTGAGCAGTTGCACCGGATGAACAACTTACGCTTTAAGTCGATAAGTGTTGACAGCTTTAAACCTGGTGTACTTGAAGCCTTGGCGTTAAAGAAGCAGCAGGCTGCCTGAGGCCAGGCATCATTAAAGCAGAGTAAATGCCAATACCTCAACGGATAGCGGCTATGGTTTTAGCGCTGACACGCCGGTTAATCTGGGCGGCTTTTGACGGGGTACTCAATATGAAGGGACGCATATTGCGTATTTTGATAATTTACGCGGCCCGGCCGGCCAGCTGCTGCAGGCTATCCGGCTGGGCACCCAAGGATTGGTAAGTGTATTCTCATCGCCATCGGAGTTGTATCTGAATATGCAGTTGTTTCGGTCTTGATCTCTCATCACGATAGCAAAATTGGCTAACAATTCATTGCAACGGACACATGTTTCGCTGCGCTAACAAATTAAATGACACATCAATAGGCACTCAAAAATTCGTCATAAGGTATGTTTGGCTATGGTTTTCAGGTTCTATGACAAGTTTCTCTCAATCGTAAAATATTGGTTAGCTATTTTAGCGGCCGCAACCCGCAATTGGCTGGGTAGTCAGGCGTTTATTTATGCCGCTGCATTGGCGTTTTTTACCGTTTTTTCTATTGCGCCCATCCTGGTGGTGGTGGTCGCTCTGGTTGGGCTGGTGATGGGGGAGAGCGCTGTTCAGGGGGAGCTGTTTGCACAACTGGAGGGAACGTTTGGTACTGAAGTGGCTGGTGTAGTGCAAACGGCCGTGATTAATTCACAAATTGACCAAAGTGGCATCTGGCCGGCTATGATTGGGATCATTGCCACTATTCTTGGTGCCACTACAGTATTTGCGCAGATGCAGCAGTCGCTGAATCAGATCTGGGATGTTGCGCCTCGTCCAGCCAGAAATAACCTGTGGATCTTCATCAAGAGCCGCTTGCTGTCGCTGACCATCATTCTGGCTATCGGCTTTATTCTGCTGGTGTCGTTGCTGTTGTCAGTGGCCTTGCGCAGTATCATGCTGTTTGCTGAAGAATGGTTGCCAGTGCCGGCTTGGGCCATGGTGGGCATGGAGTTAGTGTTGTCGCTGCTTGTCATTACGCTGCTGTTTGCAGCCATGTTTAAGATTTTGCCCGACGTAAGGCTGGTTTGGCGAGATGTGCTACTCGGTGCCTTTATCACCGCAGTTTTGTTCACAGCGGGCCGCTCTCTTATCTCCATTTATCTGGCGTATACTGCAACGGCTTCTGCCTATGGCGCTGCTGGCTCTTTGGCGCTGCTATTGCTCTGGGTAAACTATTCCTCAATGATTCTGCTGTTCGGGGCGGCCTTTACCCGGGCGCATCTCGAGGGCAGGGGCAAGCCCATTCGTCCGAAAAGTACGGCGGTATGTGTGCATCGGGAATTAATCGAGGACCTGCCACAGAATTAAGGCTTAGGCTTGCAGAGCTATCTCAGCCAGTGTTTATGTTATTGTGATGCTTATATTGGCTTGGGCGTCGTGTAAAATCGTATAGCGATGAGTGCTATTATGTAAATCTGTATGGCTTATAAAGTTCACTGAATAAATCTATTAAGGATAATAAATGCGCGTTTTGCTCCCCATCTTGCTGAGTCTGACTCTGGCAGCCTGTGCTGTGGCTCCAGATAACAATCAAATTATTGCCAGTAATGCCTATACTTCAACGGATAGCAGCTATGGTTTTAGCGCCGACAAGCCGGTTAATCTGGGTGGATTCTTGCGGGGCACTCAATATGAAGGGGCGCACATTGAGTATTTTGACAATTTGCGCGGGCCCGCTGGCCAGCTGGTGCAGGCTATCCGTCTAGGCAGTTGCTGTCCGTTTGAAGATAGCAGCTTACCTTTTGGTGGTGGTTTATTGGATATGTATGAGCTGCGGTATGACGGCTTGGCGAAACCTGTCGTTATCTATGTCAATCTGTATAAGTTTGAACAACCCCTGGCGCCCAGCGGTTTTAGCCTGCTGTAATTGGCCAGATGTCTAGTATGCTAACAACGGTTGAACTTGCTGCCTTTGCCTTGGCTGCCGGGGCAGGAGGCTTGCTTCGCTTTGTGGTTACTCAGCACATTGCAGAAAAATGGGGTGTGCAGTTTCCACTGGCCACCTTAGTGGTCAATGGCAGTGGCGCCTTGCTGGTTGGGTTTTTGGCTGGCTTATGCTGGCAGCTTGGTACTGCCGAAGCTCAGTCGGTAACGGCCTGGCAACTTAGTGCCATCGCTTTTTGTGGCAGTTACACTACCGTCTCCTCTTTTAGCCTGCAAACGCTGAGCTTGTGGCAGAGCCAGCAGCATCAGCAGGCGCTGTACAATATTCTGCTGACCTTTAGCCTGGGAATGATACTGACTGGCTGTGGTTATGCGCTGGCAGCGAGCCTATGGTAAAGTCTGGCGTATATCTGGCGGTGGCCAGCGGCTCGGCACTGGGGGCACTACTGCGCTATGCTTGCTACCTGGGCATACCTGTTAGCACAGATAGCCTGCCGCTAGCCAGTTTGTTAGTGAATATTGCCGGCTCTTTTCTGATCGGTGTTATTGCCAGTATCAGTGCCATGGGCGGTTGTTGGCCGTTGTCTGACTGGCAAAAACAAGGCTTAGTGGCCGGGGTTTGTGGCGGCTTTACCAGTTTTTCCATAGTCAGTCTGGAGTTGCTGTTCATGCTAAAACAACAGCAATGGTTATTGGCCGGCGCTTATATGGTGTTGTCTATAGGGCTTTGGCTACTGGCCTGCTGGGCCGGCTTGCGCAGCGGTCAGCGCTGTAACCGTGTTTTTAACGCCATTCAATAGCACAGTCTTCGCGAGCCATATCCAGTTTGCTGACTGTTTGTGTGTCGGTTGAGGGGGGGCGGCAATCACTGCCGACCCACTGTGGCCCGAGGCTTTTACACATATTAAAATCTAAGACTGTTTGCTCCCCCGATAAGTGCAGCACTGTGGCACTGACCTGCGTCAGACAACCCCAGCCACGATAACCTACGCTGAATTGCTGTTGCTGCCCGGTGGCAATTTTATGTTGCTGACGAATGGTCTGGTGGGCAAACTGATAGTCTACCTGACGAATCTTTTGCAGGGCGGCGGCAGGGGCATTGATGAACACGTTAAAATCATACTCAGGCCCTAAATGGGTATTGCGACCCGTGGCTTTGGCGGTGGCTTTTAACTCAAATACCTGATTTTCATCCGTAACTCTTACCGCATACAGCTGTTCAATGTTTGTTCTGAGTTGTGCTAGTTGTTGCTCTGCGCTGGCGATACTTTGTTGCAGCTGAGCGTCAATAGCGCTTTGCTGCGCTATATTGTGCTCCAGCTGAGTAAGTTGCTGTTGTTTTTCAGCAATTTGCCGTTCCAAAGGCTCCAGCCTGGTGGCTGCATAGATCACGCTGCCGATCAGAGCCAGCGCGCCAAGGATAATTAAACTGACAGAGACGCGCGAGCCAGATTGCAGCTGATGCAGGGTGTGTTGCAGATCTTCAACATCGTTGCTCATTTTGACATCCGCTCAATTAAGCCTTCTACCAGCGTAAAAGAGCGGTTAAAAAACCAAACCACCCGAAAGGCACTGACGGCGACCAAACCTGAGCCACCAAAAATGGATACCAGTACCGTAGTAGAGATCAAATCATTTGAGAACATTTGTACTACGGCATAGATCAGCAGCAAAAATGAGAAACAAGTGAGCGCCAGATAAAGATAGCGTTCAATAGTGAACATTTTCATTAACCGTTCCAGCGCATCCAAGGTGGTTTTTACCAGTTCAGCGTTACCCATAGTCTTCGACCTGTTGTGCTGTGCGTAAGTAGGGGGCTGATACGACAACAGCACCAAGGCTGTTTGTCAGTCACGACACCTGTAATTAAAGCTGTAAATAGCCAAAATGCCAGTGTGCAAAGTCAACAGACTGGAAAAAATACGGATTATGCTTTTAAATAGCTATATCTCTTAGATTTTAGCTGGGTTGCACCAGCATAGCAGGCCGACAGCACATGATGTCCCGTATTGCTCGCTGGTTATTACGCCGGTTTGGTTGGCGCTGTCAGGGGCAGTTACCGGCCTGTTCACACTGTGTGATTATTTTTGCTCCCCATACCTCGAACTGGGATTTTGTGTTGATGTACTTGTACAAACTGGCAATGGGGGTGCGGGTTAGCTTTTTAGGTAAACATCAGATATTTCGCTGGCCATTTGGCTGGTTTTTTCGGGCGCTGGGGGGGATCCCGGTCATCCGTGATCAGCAACAGGATGTGGTTGAGCTATGCAGCCGCTTGTTTGCTGAACAACCACGGTTGTGGTTGGCGATGGCGCCAGAGGGTACCCGCAGTAAAACGGCATACTGGCGTACCGGTTTTTACTATATTGCACTTAAGGCAGGTATACCGGTACAGCTAACTTACCTCGATAACAACACTAAAACCCTGGGTTTAGGCCCCTGCCTGCAATTAACTGGAGATATTCAACAGGATTTTGCGCAGTTGCGGCAGTTTTATGCTGATAAAGAGGGAATACGCCCAGCGTTAGCCAGTACTATTACACCACGACCAAAGTGATCTTAATGAAGGGCAGCTAGCTGCAGTAAAAATTCCAGCCAGTGCTCGCCATCGGCAATGGTCAGGGTGTCAGTATCTCGCCAGACACTGAGCCGCATATGGGGTTTGAGCATCTGTTGCAGTTGTAACAGTTGCTGCTCGTCAAAATGATAACAATGGGCGTTCATCTGATAGGGTAAGTGTTGCAATTTCGGTTGATCCAGCTCGGAGATAAAAAACCATACTTCATCGGCAAGATGACAAGCACGGCGCAGTTTTTTGTCACTCAGTACATCCACCGAGCCCCACAACCGAAAATGCGCATCTGTGTCCTGTACAAACACATCGGGTTCTTTTCCTGGCGTTGCTGTTTTACTTAATTGCGGCTGTTGTTCATACATGATGAGGTAAGCCAGCAAACGTCGGACAAAATGGCTGGCTTCCTCCTGTGGGTAGGGGGCAATATAATGACGCTGCTGGCTGAAACCGGGTTGCAGCTCGCTGTAATAACCCAGATCAAGGCGCACGACCTTGGTATTCATTCGCATGTTTGGCACTCCTGAGCCATAGGCTAAAAGCGCAGTCTAATCTGATTGACTATAGACCATTACGGCTTTGCCGCCAAAATTATGAAGCAAGTTCAGTGCCATTATTAAGTTTAACACTACTGGCGTTTACAGGCTGACAGGCGCTATGCTGTAACACACCCTATCAATGATGTTTAATGTACAGCATGCTGCTTAGGCGGCTAAAGGACGATGATGAAACAGCTTTTTAGTGTGTTATTACTCTGTTGCTTTGCCTTACCACTGGCAGCTGAGCCAGTGCTAAAGCCGCAATACAATGCGGAATTGGCGGCTGAGTTAGGCGCTGATGATTACGGCATGCGGCCTTATGTGATGGCCATATTGCGTGCAGGCCCAAATTTACGGCATGATGCCAAAACGGTGCAGGCATTACAGCGTGGCCATATGGACACCATTGCCCGGCTGGCAGCAGAAGGTAAGCTGGTATTGGCAGGGCCCTTTTTAGATAATGGTGAGCTGCGCGGTATCTATATTTTTAATGTCAGTTCAGTTGAGGAAGCGCAAGCGCTAACTGCAGAAGATCCGGCGGTAAAAGCCGGACGGTTAAGCATGCAGCTGATCCCCTGGTATGGCTCTGCTGCGTTAATTCAATTAAATCAGTTGCATCAGCAGATAAGTAAACAAACGCCATAAATTGCTATGTTTGCAAAATGCCCTAATACTAATATAGAGATTGAACAATATTGTGAACTTTGGCGTAATTAAACTTATTATTAGTTGTATTAGGGGAGCCACAGATGCAAAAAGATTCAGGTAATAACAACACGTCTGAGCAACAATGGCGCGAGCGTTTAACCGAAGAACAATTCCGGGTTACCCGCTTAAAAGGTACTGAGTACCCTTTTACCGGCACTTTATTGCATCATACCGCTGACGGCAGTTACCACTGTGTCTGCTGCGGTACTGTGCTATTTACGTCTGATACTAAGTTTGACGCCGGTTGTGGCTGGCCCAGTTTTTATCAGGCGTTAGAGGATAAGGTACGTTATGTTCCTGATAATAGCCACGGTATGCAACGTACGGAAATTGTTTGTGCTCATTGTGATGCCCACTTAGGCCATGTCTTTGATGATGGTCCGGCTCCCACCGGACAGCGTTATTGTGTAAATTCTGTCTCCTTAACCTTTGTGCATGCGACTAAAGCCTAAAAAAGGCCTGTAACTGTTGTGGTAAGCTTTCAATATCCATTACAATACGCTGCCTTTCAACACCGCTGTACCCTACAATAACGCGGGGGAGGGCTTCACCGATTAATTCATCTTATTGAAGTAAAAGGCCTACACATGACCCTATCACATGCAGAGCAATACCAGAAAAGCTGGCAGGAGCGCCAGGAATACGCCGAAAACATGCAGCCTATCATTGGCCGCCTGTATCGTAACAAAGGAATTGAAGTGGTTGTTTATGGCCGTCCGCTGGTAAATGCCACCACCATCGACATTATCAAGGCTCATAAGTCCGTGGAGCGCTTTGAAGGTGAAAAACTGCGGTTGCGCGAGAGCTTCCCGTTATTAGAAGCCATCAGCAAGATGGATCTGGCCCCCGGCCGCATTGATATCGGTAAATTAGCCTATGGTTTTCTGTTTAAAAATAGCGGTGAAGGCTTAACCCTTGAACAATATTTAGCCCGTGAGCTGGCCGAGTTATTAGATAACGAAGACAAAGTGAAGCCGGTTGATGTGGTGTTATACGGTTTTGGTCGTATCGGCCGCTTACTGGCGCGGCTGATGCTGGAGCGCTCTGGCCCAAGCAGCAAGTTACGCTTAAAAGCGATAGTGGTTCGCGGTGGTAAAGACGGCGATTTGGAAAAACGCGCCAGCCTGTTGCGCCGTGACTCTATTCATGGCCCCTTTAATGGCAGCATTACCGTTGATCAGGAAAACCAGGGCATTAAAGCCAATGGCACCTTTATTAAGGTGATTTATGCTAACTCGCCCGAGCTGGTCGATTATACCCAGTATGGTATTCATGATGCGCTGGTAGTCGATAACACCGGGATCTGGAAAGACGACAAAGAATTAGCCATCCATTTTAAAAGCAAAGGTACTGCCAGGGTATTACTGACCGCGCCAGCTAAAGGTGATGTGCCAAACATCGTGTATGGTGTAAACCAGCAGATGATTTTGCCGGAGAATAAGTTTGTGTCAGCTGCCAGCTGTACCACCAATGCCATTACACCGGTGCTAAAAGCGCTGAATGATGAGTTTGGTATTCGTAATGGCCACGTAGAAACCGTGCATTCTTATACTAATGATCAAAACCTGATTGATAACTTCCACAAAGCCGAGCGTCGTGGTCGTGCTGCGCCTTTGAACATGGTTATCACCTCTACCGGCGCTGCCAGTGCCGTGGCCAAAGCCTTGCCTGAGTTAAAAGGCAAACTGACCGGTAATGCCATTCGGGTACCGACACCTAACGTGTCAATGGCGATTTTGTCGCTGAACCTGAATAAAGCGACCACCCGTGAAGAGCTTAATGCCTTTTTACAACGCACGTCGCTGTTTTCTGAGTTGCAGGATCAGATTGATTTTACCAGTTCAACTGAAATCGTGTCCTCAGACTTAGTCGGCTCACGTTATGCCGGTGTGGTAGATTCACAAGCCACTATTGTTGATGGTGATCGCTGCGTGTTGTACGTTTGGTACGATAACGAATTTGGTTACAGTGTGCAGGTAACCCGTGTGATGAACGAAATGGCCGGCATAAAATATCCAACGCTGCCTATTGCTAAGTAAGTTTATGTTATTACTAAAAAAGCCGCTGATGCGGCTTTTTTTATGGTGCGCCGGGCGACCTTTCAATGAATTCATCAATAATCTCGAAGGCTATCAGCAACAGATGTTAATTGAAAAGATATTAAGTTCACTAAAGGGATGAATGATGAATAAATCAATTGCGGTCTTATGGATGATGAGTTTTCTCATCACCTCTAACACACTTGCTAGTAACTACCACTATGATAACCATGCATTTGATGCAGAAAGTCAAGGTATGCCAAGGCATTTTTATATCAACTTAAAAGAATCATACACACTGGATCCTACAAATGAATATAGAAGCTTAGTTTTATGCACATCAGACGGGAAATACTTCTGTGTTAAAGATGGTCTGTTTACTTTTGCAGTTCCTCTCGACCCATTGAAAGTCGGGGATAATTGGAATATAGAGGGCAGAGATTTTACTGTTAAGAATGAGATAGAGCTAAAGCTACTCGGTAAATCTGAGAAAACTTATTTAATCAGCTCAAAAATTAACAAATATCTAAAGTTTCAGTTCTTTTACTCAATCGAACATGGGTTGTTAGCATTTTCAATCACATCACTGGATGACGAAAATACCGAAAGATATTTTTTGCGTGAGGATAAAGGGTTGGGTAGCCGTAATTAACCTTAAATTTTCGCCGCCCCAGGCGAGCGGCCAAAGCACCGCCAGCTATGCTATCCGTTATACCCTGCGCGACCGCTTAGGCTCAGTAGTCAGCTTAACCAATGAAGCCAATGCCTTAAGTGAGCATCGCAGCTATGACCCCTTCGGTAAGCCCCGTAGAGGTGACTACCGGCAATGGAACCCGGCTACGTTAGCCGGTGTTGTTGGCGCAACGCCATTTACCAGCCGCGGCTATACTGACCATGAGCATTTGGATGATGCGCAGTTGATTCATATGACAAAAATGCAGGAGCAATTTTTGAACGTTGCCGTTTTGAACGGCGACGACCTGTAAGGCGAGCAACAGGACGTTGCGAGTAGGGGGCGGGTGTATGATTACAACATCGGTCGGTTTTACTCCGTCGACCCTGTCATTCAGGCGCCGGGCAATAGCCAGAGCATGAATCCGTATAGCTATATCATGAATAACCCGCTGGCTGGGA
>NZ_DAINOE010000058.1:0-19886 GCF_036735525.1 Arsukibacterium sp.
AGTGGCGTCAATGACTACGGCAATTAACCACATTGCGACAAAGAAGATGCCGAATGACATCAGCTCGTTACTATTGCCCTGATAGAAAGCAGGGATAACTTGTAGGAAAAACTGTTCAAGTGTTGCCATTTTTGTATCCTTATTTAAGTAAGTTTTGGGGTTAAGCTTAACGTTAGAGTTCTATAGTACTCAGCGAACCGAGCTGCGCTTTAAGCGCCTCGACTTGCCAGAGGTTGCCCTGCTGTACCACGGTATGTAAGGTGTTAAGTGCTTGTAGATCTTCAATCGGGTTGCTGGCTAACACGATGAAATCGGCAACATAACCTTCTTTTAGCTCACCGTGATCGGCCAGCCCCAGATGGTGCGCTCCACCTCGGGTCGCCAGCTGTAATACCTGCCAGTTAGAAAGGCCTGCAGCCTGAGTTAACGCCAGTTCACGCAGATAAAAGGGGCCACTGGCCGTGCTGTCGGTACCTATCGCTAAGGGTACGCCAGCGTCATACAAACGTTTAAAGAATTGCTGTACTTTTGGCAATTGTTGTTGCGCTTCTGCCATTTCGGCAGCGGACCAGTCGTAACTGGATGCTTGCAAGCTAGCGCGCCAGCGTTTGCGCATTTCAGGATGAAATACCCACATCTGCGCTTCCGGGTAAAGGGTGTCTAACTCGCGAGCAAAGTACATCATTTCATTGGCCACTAGGGTTAAATCAACCCGAGTTTGCTGTTGCGCCAACGTTTGAATTAAGCGCTGCATTGGCTCGTTGTCGTAATTGACATATTTGAACCAGCTATACACAAAGCGGCTATTGTGCGGCTGTTTACGTTCAGCCAGATAAGCCGTTTTAGCCTCACCTGTTAACAGCTCAGCACTGGTTGGCAAGGCATGCGTTAACATATCAACGCCTAAATCAGCGGCATATTGCCAGCTGACATTATCCAGATGAGCAACCGTTTTTAAGCCCGCCGCTTTGGCCAAACGAATACCCATAGCCACCTCTGACTGATTCAGCCCCTGATACAATTTAATGTATGTAGCCCCCAAGGCTTTTTGACTAGCAATCTCGGCTTGCCAAGCAGTTTCGTCTTTTGGATAGATAGAACCACCCAAAATCGGTAAGGGTTCAAATACAAAGCCGGCATAACTCAACTTTGGGCCTGGCCAATTACCAGCTTGTTGCTGTTTGGTATATTCGGCATTTGCGGCAGGCTCGCCCGCTGGGCTAAACGCTGTAGTCACCCCAGTGGCTAGGGTACTAATGGCATGATAACGCGTCAGTTCGCTATGGCCTTTCATGGTAATTACAGGTTTGCCATCTTGCATCTCTACCCGTATTGGCCCTGCCGTTAAATGCAAATGCACATCAATTAAACCCGGCAGTACATAATGTTGTTGTAAATCAATTTGCTTATTCGCGATAGGCAGGCTGGTACCTTGCGCTTGGCCCATTTTGACAATGCGCCCCTCTTTTACCAACAACCAGCCGTTAGTTAACTGCTGCTCAGTGGCAGGGTTAATTAGAGTGGCATTATGGTATAGCACTGTTGTGGGTGACGACGTTTCAGCTGCTGCAGCCAACACCACCGGTGCAGCAAATAACGTTGTTAGTAACGTAGCGAGTAAGGTGATCTTCATGTACAAGTGCTCCAAAATTAGCCAATATGGGTGTTTGCTAAAGAAGTCGTGACGACTTTGTAAACTGTTACACAATTTTTTTTATTTTTTTATGTAACACTTTGGCGAATACTGCAGACTTAACGAAAGAACACAGGGATAGCTTTGTACGCTATAACAAAAACAATAGGGAACATAGCGAGGGTTTTTTGGCATTTTTTAAACACAGCGCTGACACGCCAGAGCAGTTTTTACTGCAGCTTTGGCAGCAAAATCAGGGCGCCATTAGCCGTACCCTGTTGGCCTCGGAAGCGGATCCGGCGGCGCGCCAGGATTTAAAGCAGGATATTTTTCTGGCATTACATCAATCGGCTGCCCGCATTCAGGCAGCAGAAATGCCACGGGCCTATTTATTTCGCATCGTGCATAACGTCACGGTGGATCATATTGCTCGCGCCAAGCGCCAACAATGGCAAACACTAGAAGACGAAGATCAACAGCATGTTGTGCAAGATTGCCCCTCTACCGAGGTGGCTGAACAGCAACAAAGCCAGCAGTTAATGCAGGCGGTGCGGCGCTTATCGCCAGCGAATCGACAAGTTATGTTGTTGGCGATGGAAGATTTAGATGCCCCAGAGATCGCAGATATTCTGCAGATCAGTCAAGGGGCGGTAAGGGTGCGTTTAAACCGCGCCAAAACAGAACTAATGGAGTTAATGCAAGATGGCAGATAACGTTGACTTTACTGCGCTAGCCAAAAGCTGGCAACAACAAGCTACACAGAACGAACCGGCCCCAAGCGCTGCAGATTTAACCCAAGCTAGCCAGCGACAACAGCGGCAACGCTTTATTATGTATGGTGAATGGTTAGGCGCTTTGGTAATGATGATAGCGGCTTATCTATTTCTGCAGGATATGCAAGGTTGGCTTGGCTATCTTACCGCAGGTTTTCTCACTTTTGGTGCGCTCAGTACCTTGTATATTAGCTGGCGGGTACATAAGCCTATCCTTGCCTATGACAACTGGAGCAGTACCGGTTTACTGCAATTTCGTTTACGTAGTTGTAAGTTGAGCTTACAGTATTATCGATTTAACCAGTTGTCTTTTGCCGCGCTGATCTTGTTTAGTGCCTTACTCTGGCTAGGTAATGGCTTGCAACCAGGCACAATACCAACAAACTTACTGCAGTTTTATGGTTTTGTGATATCACCGCTATCGCTGCTGGGTATTTACTGGCTACAACGTAAGGTGCAGCAAAAATCAACTGAGCGGCAGCAGCTAACAGCACTGGCTGAGGATTTTTTGCAAAGCGAGTAACGCTGTGCCGCTGCTGATTTTAAATGACGGGGATAGTGTTAGCCTATAACAGCAGCCATCCTAACAATAAGCTGATGCCAAAGCTCAGACTGCTTGGCGGAAAATCACTTGCTTACTAACTGTCGCCCTATGGCCGATAGGCGGTAAGCCTGCAAACGACTATTCGGTTTATCCGGTTTAGTCATCTCAATTAAGCCTGCCGTTAATGCCGGCTGCAAATAGCTCAAACGAAAAGACTCCCGATCTTTTAACCCCAAAAGTTTTTGCAGTTCAGTTCTGTTCAGAGGGCTATTCGCTCGAGTGAGCTCAGCCAGCAAGGCTTTGACTTGCGGGGTAACTTGCGGGGTGTTGGCTGTTGCCGTATTAATTATGGTTTCTAAGATACTACTAAGCATAAATTCAATAAAAGGCGCTGAGTCAGTCTGCTTAGTGCTTACATTAAGTGCAGCATAATATTCGCTCTGACGTACATGAACCATACTTTCCACTGGCAATTAAGTGAATGATTTTAGGGGTTATTCTGAAGGGCGGTTGGTAGCGGCTATCTGGCATTTCTCAAAATCCCTTACTCAACCAATCTTCGTGACTATGGCAGATGCGAATTATAAAAATGCTGCTATCTACCATTTGCTGATAAATCACCAAGTGTGAACCTGTAGGATGAATGCGTACCGGCGGCTCGATTTCTGTGCGCAGTGGCGCAGCTTGTGGATGGGCAGCAAGAAACTCAAAGGTATTCTTGAATTGCAGGTGATAACGTTTTGCTTGCGCGATACCAAACTGCTTAGCACCAGTGATAAAAATATCAATTAAGTCTTGCTCCGCTTGCTGGCTGAGAGTAAACGCCATCGCCTATTTAGCCAGCTGCGCTAGGGCGGCCTGTTCAATATCGGCCATAGTCCGTTTACCCTTGCCACTGGCAATGCCTGCGCTAATCAATTGTTGCATATGCGCAATTTTGGCCGCCTGCTGCTGGTCACGCCGGATCAGGTCGCGCACATAATCACTGGCATTACTAAAGCGACCAGTTTCGGTTTGTTGCTCTACCCAGTCTTTCATTTGATCAGGTAGCGAGACATTCATGGTTGCCATCTAAAGACCCTTTGGTTGAGAATACCTGCAAAGAAATTATGGCAAACTTTGCCAAAAAATGCACTGTTCGCTAGCCGGCAACAGCAGCTAAACCAGCTGCTGTCTTATCCAGCCTTTGCCGTTGCTGATGCCGATTTCTGCAACAGCACCGTTAATTAACGCCAGATTAGGGGCCAGATGACCAATGTCGGCGTTAATCAGTACCGGCAAACCGGTATCTTGCAGCACCATGGAGAGGGCCTGACTATAACTAAAGTCTTTAGCAGGCTGCCCCTGACTGCCATCACGGCCAAACACTATACCCTTTATATGTTGCAGCACGCCGCGGTACTTTAGCGCCAGTAAGGCACGGGCCAAGGCAGTCGCGCTAAGTTCGGCGTTCTCCAGATACAACAGCACCCCTTCAGCGCCATAGGCTAGCTTAAGCTGGCGTATATCCAGATAGTCTGTTAACAACAAATGCATCAGCGTATCCAGGCAACCACCCAGCAAACGGCCTTGCATGCTGCCACTGGTTGGCGGCTGGCCAAGCCATTGCCATAGGGTGGGCTCAGTCAGGTTAAACAGCGCATCAGGGTTATCCGCAAAGGAGCAGGGCTGTGTTTCATAATAGCTGGAGGCATGCTGCAAAAGGCTATCACCGCGCTTAAGTTGCAATACCTTTAAGGTGTTGGCGGTAAGTGGCTCGGTTTGCAGTGGATGCAGCTGCATCAGGTTAGCGCCATGCACCGTAGCCCAGCCACATTGCGCCGTGAGCACACTGCTAATGGTACTGATATCCGAAAAACCCAGCAGCCATTTTGGTTTGGCGTTAGCAATAGCAGCAAAATCCAATAGCGGCAGCAACTGCATCGCCAGCTCGCCGCCCCAGGGCGGTAAAATGGCGGCAATATCGTCATCCAGTAAAAACTGCATCAACTCAGCCGCCCGTTCCTCAGCTGAGGCACTCACATGCTGCTGATTCTGGCGTAAATAACGGCCCTCAATCAGCTGATAACCAGCAGCAGTAAGCCCAGCTAATACCCGGTCCAGCCTGGCATGATAGGCCGCTGGCACACCAGCGGATAAGGCACTGATAGCAATGACGCTGCCAGCAGCTAAGGGCGCGGGATAACAAATCATCAGTTAACTCAGTTAAAAACACTGGGCAAAGCACCAGCAAAGCTTTAATGTAAGCGAATTGTGACTACTATAACAAGGTGAAACATGAATAAACTGCTCACGGCGATATTGTTCAGTGGCCTGTTGATAAGCATATAACGCCGAAACGAGGCGACCTTATTTTAGAAAATTATGCGTTAATGGCGGCCAATAATGGTGAGCGGGTAGCGCTGGTAACATTACGTAACGGCGCCTCTGGCCAACGTATTTTTAATCAGGAGCATATCGTTGCCGTGCTGGGCGATTGCAGCCGCATGCTGCCGATTGCCTTTGAATTAAGGCTAAATGCCCGCGAGCAGCGCTCTATTCAAATCCATTTTGGCCAACAACAGCAACCGGTGCTGCAGCTACTCAGCGCTCAGTAATGATACTTATCACTTGCTGCTGTTGATCCAATGGCAGCCGGTAATCATCCCGCTCAGGTAATAGTCGTCCAGCGATACCGCAGCACTGCGTATGCCTGTGGCATTAAAACGTTGCACCAGCGCCGCCGCTAAAGTGGTTTTGCCACTGCCCTGAGCGCCGCTGATGCCAATTACCGCCAGAAACTGCAGATCAGATTGCAGTTTTTCCGTTAACTGGGCCAAGGTTGTCTGGTAGTGCTGACTATTAACAGTATTAGTCATTCTTGTATTCTGAGGCGTCTCGTACACTTAAGTTATGTTGAGGTAGAGGCAGCGAGATCGCAAAATGCACCCCCCTTGGCACATCATCTTTTAAATCAATGCTGCCTTTTAATACCTGAGTCACCAGATTATACAAAATATAAGTGCCCAGCCCGCTGCCACCTTGTTGCCGGTTAGTGGTAACAAAAGGGTCAAAGATTTTGTCTTTAATAGACGGGTCTATACCCTGGCCGTTGTCATAATAATCGATCTTTAGTTCGGCACCGTTGTAATCAGACTTAATAACTATATGACCTTGCGTAGTATTGGCAAAACCATGCAGCAACGAGTTCATTAGTAAATTAGTGAAAATTTGCGAAAAACAGCCAGGAAAACTATGCAACTGAAAATCTTCAGGTATTTCAACTTCTATCACGTGTTTGGTAAATTTAAAATGCGGGCGAAGAGATAAAATGATGTTCTGTAAATACTCCTTCAATTTAAAGGTACGGGCTTCTTCGCTGCTTTGATCCACCGCGACCATTTTAAAACTTTGAACCTGCTCCGCCGCCCGTTCCAGATTACGAAAAACGATGTCACTACTTTCGTGCATGTCCTTATAAAATCGTTGTAACGCCGGCTTACTAAGGGTGCCTGCCAGGAAATCTTGCTCTGATTGCTGCAAAATATATCTCAAATGTGTGCTGGCTGTGACAGCGACCCCAACCGGCGTATTGATTTCATGGGCAACGCCTGCAACCAGACTGCCAAGCGAGGCCATTTTTTCCTGCTCAATCAGTTTTATTTGCGTGTCTTTCAGGTTATTCAGGCTGTCTGTCAGCTGCTGAGTACGCTCACTAACCCGCTGCTCCAACTCAAGGTTTAACTTCAGAATCTGATTTTCTTGCTCTTGCTTTTGTTGAATATAGGTTTCGATCACATCTAACATGGTATTAAACGAGTTGACCAGTTCGCCAAGTTCAGCGGCAAACTTCTGGCTGACACGCTGACTATAGTCTTTGGTTGACGCAACTGCAGTGATTACCTGCTTCAACTGGTGAATTGGCGTAAGTAGATTGCTACTAAGCCACCTTGCTAACCAGAAGGTGACGAAGAGCGCTAGCAATAAGGCGGCACCGGCAATGATGGCAGCACTGAATAACTCCTGGTGGATGCGATTTAACCGGACTTTCAGGTATAAATAACCTAACAATTGCTCCTGAAGTAGCACTGGCGTCAACAGGTGCAGGTGCTCTGAGGTAAACTGGCTTTGTAAGCCAGAGTTGAGCATAGACATCTGCTCTGCTGCAACGGGCTCGCCGAAGAAAGCAAACAACTGCTGATTGTTGTTTTCCAGACGAAATAACACAGCGGCGGCTACATCGGGTGACTCCGTCAAAGCGTTAAGGATGTCGGTTGCACTCTGTGGTTGCTCAAATAACAATGAGGCGGTGCTCATTTCTGCCAGCATCCGCGCCTGTGTCTGACTGCTAACCAGCAGTTGTTGCTGGTAGCTGCTTTGCATTAACCAGTATAGTGGCAGCAAGTTAATCAGCATAGCCAACACAGCCACACTAATTAAACCAACAAAAATTCTCTGTCGCAGCGTTCCCATTATGGTTTAGCTCCGGAGATTACCACAGGGAGTGGCCGGGTAACCCGCAATAATGCAGTATTAATGGGTAGCTGGAATTCGTTTTGTGCTGCCTGATTATGGTAAATAATGATGCGACCAGCTTCCAAACTCAAATCAAACAATACAGAGTCTGTTACCGCCACCCCTGGTGCAGTAACGCGTAAGGCGTCGGGTTTTAGCGCTACAAGTGGCAATGGTGAAGGTGCATTAGCAGTAATATATACCAACTGGCAGCTCTGAAGTTCATAGGCTGCAGTCAATGAATGCACTTCTATCTGGCGCGGTCCCAACGGCCGCTGTTCAAAGGCTTTTTTGAAGTATGGATCGAGTGTGCTACTTTTTTCACCAAGCAAACAAAGCCGAAAAGGCTGATGTTGTTGTTGTTCCGGCCAACTGATAAATTTAGCGATATTATAAAGATAAGCCGCCTGTAATACAGCGAACTTTTCTTCATCTACAGCCCGCTTTAGCTCAACCGAAAAAGCCGCACTGCTAAACACTGCGGCCAATACTGGTGCCAATTTCAGACTGCGTAATAAGCTCAAAGAATTTCCATTCGGATTAGCCAGGTTAGAATCATCAGCCCTTTGGCTTCTAAATGTATAGCATTTGCAGCATATTCTGCAAAGGATAAAACAAGTTATACTTTGGCAGCAAAAAATCCCATTTTGTAGCAAAATTAATTTCTACGTACTTTAAAAATGCGACTATGCTCAATAAGTACTTAGATTACCTCGTGATCAAACAATGAATATGATTAATATATCTTTTTTTCATCTTAATCTTTTCATAAAACTGACACAATTGTACCTTTTACATGCTGCTTCTAGAGTAACTTTTATTGAATAAATGTAAGCCATTTCTGCACACGCCCATAAATAATGAGGGCGCTTTATCAAGCCACTGGTAAAGCAAAGGAGCATTTTTGATGCGCAGGTCGCCGCTGTTAATTACTTTATTTTTCGCCGTCTATGCCAGTGCTGAAGAAGACAGCCGGTCATTGTTTGATCTTGGCCTTGAAGAACTCATGCTAATTGAAGTCACTGTACAGCGCAGGGTCGAAAATATTGTTTATGTACCTATAGCAACCACAGTGGTACGCGGTAACGCACTATCAGCACTTAACACGGCTGGCGAAGACATGCGGACCCTATCTTCCCGCCTGCCCAGTTTGCAGGTTGAATCGTCATTTGGCCGTACTTTTCCGCGTTTCTATCTGCGAGGCATTGGTAATACCAGCTTTGATATCTATGCATCGCAACCTGTCTCCCTATTATACGACGAGGTCATACTAGAGAGCCCTATCCTAAAAGGGTTTCCTATGTTCGATCTTACTCAGCTTGAAGTGGCCCGCGGGCCACAGGGAACATTATTTGGGCGAAACACCCCGGCGGGTGTTGTTAAATTGACATCGGTGCAGCCAACTGAAACCTTTGAAGGGTATGCCAGACTGGGGCTGGGCAGCTATCAAACCCGCAATTTTGAGGCGGCTATTGCCGGTGCATTAGCCTCTGGCTGGTCGGCACGCTTATCGGTTATTAGTCAACAGCGCGATGACTGGGTGAGCAATGAGTTTGCCGGCTTTGAAACAGGCTTGGAAGCTTACCGTGATTCAGCCATGCGTCTGCAATTACGTTATCAGGGGCAGGACGGCTTTGAGTCACTGTTAAAACTGCATGGCCGCGATCTTAACGGTTCTGCCCACTTGTTCCGCGCTAATATTATCGAGCCTGGTAGCAACCGGTTTGTTGCTGGTTTCAGGAGTGATCGTGTCGCTCAGGATGGACGAAACGTGCAGCGGCTTGAGCATTATGGCGCCAGTTTACGCCTGGTATGGCCAATGTCACACTTTGACCTGCATGCAATTACGGCATACGAAACTGCTGATATTTTTAGCCGCGGTGACATAGACGGTGGTTTTGGTGCCAGCTATGCCCAACCTATGGGACCGGGCTTTATTCCTTTTGATTCAGAGTCGGCGGCCGCGCTGCCCCGGCACGGCCAGTTTACCCAGGAACTGCGGCTGGCTTCAAACTCGGAGGGCCAATTTGACTGGCAAGCGGGGCTGTTCTGGTTTGACGAGGGGCAGAAGGTTGAAAATTTCAACTACAGCAGCACCGCAGGTGGCGTGCAGAACGGCTATGCCTTGGTCCGGCAGGACAACCAGGCTCTGGCCGCCTTCGCTTCAGTTGGTTATGCGGTTAATGAACACTGGCAACTGCGTGCCGGGCTTCGCGAAACCCGTGATCGCAAACAGTTCAGCGCCGAGCGACTACAATCGCCCGGTAGTGGCGATCCACTAATGCCTGTAAGTGCTTCCAGCGATGCGTCGCACCTTAGTTGGGATCTTAGTGCTTTATGGCGGATAAATGAGCAACACAATGCTTTCATGCGCGTAGCGGAAGGTTTTCGGGCACCCAGTTTTCAGGGAAGAGTGATGTTTAGCGATACCATATCGCAGGCTCACTCAGAAACGGTGCTTTCAATTGAAGCAGGTATTAAAGCTGAATCTGCCGATCGACGCTTGCGCTATGCGATAACCCTATATAGTTTTCAACTCGATTCGCCGCAGCTGACTGCGGTAGGTGGCAGCGGTAATGTCGCGCAGCTACTTAATGCAAAGCGAGCCAGTGGCCAGGGGGCAGAAGTTGACTTTGAAGCGAAGTTAGGTCGCGACTGGAGCCTTGCTGGTGGTTTAAGCTATAACCATACCGCTATCAGGGACAGTAGCCTGCTGGTGAGAGTTTGCAGTGCGCCCTGTACTGTGGTCAACCCTTTGGTGATGGTTGATGGCGTTCGTTTGGCAAGGATTGATGGCAACCCTTTACCCTATGCACCGCGTTGGACTGGCCAGCTTAATCTGCGTTACGAGACGGCTGTGGCCTCGGGTATGGCTTACATACAAAACAACTGGACCTGGCGCAGTGGCATGAACTTCTTTATTTATCAATCACTTGAGTATCGCGCCAGTTCACTGCTTGAAGGCAGCCTGCGGCTTGGCTACGCTTGGCAAAACGACCGCTATGACCTGGCGCTCTACGCCCGTAATCTGACCGACCAGACTGCATTAATCGGCGGTATCGACTTTAATAACCTGACCGGCATGATAAACGAACCCCGTGTATGGGGCATAGAACTACGCAGCCGATTTTAACTACGGCATGAGTTTGCAGTAGCCTTTTCTTTTTCAGTTAAACTGCTAAGGTATTGGCATAATTAGACAATCAGTCTATGAATGATAAGTAGTATCTATAGTAAATAGTATCAAAAACTGAGCTGAATGAGCCTGCTATGCTAAACGCTGCCGCTAAACCACTGGTAAAATTAGTCGACCGTTACCTGCCCGATCCTTATATTTTTGTATTGCTGCTCAGCATAGTGGTGTTTGCTGCAGCGGTGTTGCTTGAGCAGCAATCGCCGCTGCAAGTACTGCAATACTGGGGCGATGGCTTTTGGGGCTTGCTGGCCTTTTCCATGCAAATGCTACTGGTACTGGTAACCGGCTTTATGCTGGCCAGCACGCCGCTGATCAGCGGCCTGCTCAATGTCCTGACAAAACGGGCCAAATCAGCCGGTCAGGCCATTATTATGGTGACCCTGATTTCCCTGATCGCCAGTTGGCTAAACTGGGGCTTTGGCTTAGTGGTTGGCGCTTTATTTGCTAAAGCCTTGGCGCGTCAGGTAAGGTTAGATTACCGCTTGCTGGTGGCCAGCGCCTATTCCGGCTTTATTGTCTGGCATGGCGGCTTAGCCGGGTCTATACCGCTGACCATTGCCACCCCCGGCCATTTTAGCGAAGCACAAATTGGCGTGATAAGTACCAGCAATACCATTTTTGCCGGCTTTAACCTGTTGTTACTGGCGCTGCTGTTGCTGGCGATACCGCTGGTCAATTATCTGATGCTGCCCAAAGCGGGCGACAGCATTTATGTCGACCCGGCAAAACTAGAAAACACGCCCTTGCCGCAGAGCAGCAGCGAACGCCCGGCCGATAAGCTGGGAAACAGCCTATTGCTGGCGCTGTTAGTCGGTTTTGCCGGTATTGCCTATTTAGTGCAGTACTTTGTTAAGGGCGGTGGCCTTAACCTGAATATCGTAAACTTCTTATTTTTATTCCTGGCGATAGTGCTGCACGGCACACCGCGGCGCTTGCTGCACAGCCTGCAACAGGCGATTCAGGGTGGCGCTGGTATTGTTATTCAGTTTCCGTTTTATGCCGGCATTATGGCCATTATGGTGCAATCCGGTCTGGCACAAAGTATGTCGCAGTGGTTTGTCAGCTTTGCTACTGCTGAAACCCTGGCGTTCTGGAGCTTTATCAGTGCCGGTATCGTCAATATTTTTGTGCCCTCGGGGGGCGGCCAGTGGGCGGTGCAGGCGCCGATTATGTTACCGGCCGCGCTGGAGTTAGGCGCGGATGTCAGCCGCATTGCTATGGCGGTTGCCTGGGGCGATGCCTGGACTAACCTTATTCAGCCATTCTGGGCCTTGCCGGTACTGGCCATTGCCGGCTTAAAAGCCAAAGATATTATGGGCTTTTGCTTGCTGCAGCTAATGGTTACCGGCGTAATTATTAGCCTGGTGCTGAGTTTTGCGTGATAATACTACTTCAAACAGTCCAGTCTTCCAGCCTGAGCCCCGGCACCCGGCTAAACTCGCGCAGATTATTAGTCACCAAAATCAGCCCCTGACTGCGCGCATGGCCGGCAATCATTTGGTCATAAGGCCCCATCGGCTGCCCCAGTTTGGCCAACTCGGCACGTAATTGGCCTGTGTGCTCAGCCGCAGCATTGTCATAAGGCAGTAGGTGTAAGCGGGCAACAAAACCTTCAATCACCGCTAAATTTGCCGCTACCGCCGCAGATTTTTCTGCGCCGTATATCAGCTCCATCAGCGTTATACTACTGATACAAAGTTGAGTCTGGTGGTTAATAAACGCATCGCGTACTTTGGCCGGTTTATTATTGATGGTGTAAATGCAGATATTGGTATCCAGCATGTACTTGATCATCAGAGCGCCTCACGTTGCTGCTCGGTTGGCTGCTCCCGCTCTGCCATAAAGTCAGCGCTGACAGTTGGGCCATCAAACCAACTTTGCCAGCTTTCCCCTACCGGAGTGATCAAGCGTGACCGTCCTAACACCACCACCTCTACCCGGGTGATATCATCAGGCAAGGCTACCGCCTTAGGCAAACGTATCGCCTGGCTTTTATTACTTTTAAATACTGCGGCTTCCATAATAGCCTCCAACAAATTAATGGGTATATCCCAAATGGATATACCCATTGTAGCCATTCGTTTTTGCAAAGCAAGCTCGGCAAGCCTTAAATCGTTAAAGCCCCAGCCAGCGGTTAAATTCGCTGGTGCGGCTTTGGCTGGTTTTCAACTGTACTTCGCAGCGCAAAAACACCGTTAACGTATTTTTGCAGTAACGCTCCAGCCTCTCAATATATTGATTTTGTACCAGCTCACTGCGATTGATGCGGAAAAATTGCGCCGGGTCCAGTGCGGCTTCGGCGGCCTGTAAGGAGCTGTATGGCAGATAATGCCGCTTGCCACTGCTGTCAAAGGCCATGATTAAGTTACCGTCGGCCTGGATGTAGACAATATTGTTTACCTCCAAAAAATAGATATGTTGTTGCTGGCGGATCGGGATACGACTGACAAAAGCAGCCTGACTGGCAGGTAAATGGTTAAGCAAGGCTTGCAGTTGCAGCAAAGTACCCTGCTGCGATACTGGCGTCTTGGTAGTCAGTTGCCGGTATTTCTGCCAGGCTTGTTGCAGCTTCTCGCTGTTATAGGGCTTAAGCAAATAGGCTATGCCATGAGTCTCAAAAGCGGGCAGCATATACTCATCATAAGCCGTAATAAAAATGACCGGGCAAGGTGGTGTACAGTGTTGATAGCATTGAAATACGTTGCCGTCACTAAGCTGGATATCAGAGAAAATTAAATCTGCCTGACCACCGCTTTGCAGCCAGCTATTAACTTCTGCCACACTACTCAGCTCAGCGATAACCTCAATGTTGTCAGGCAAGTCAGTTAATAACCGTTTAAGTTTACTGCGCGCCAGCGGCTCATCTTCAATAATTACCAGCTTAAACATCTCTAGCTTGCTCGATAAGTGGCAACATCACACTGAAGTACTGCGAGTCGCTGCTTATTTCAATGTCGTTATTTACTAAAAACAGAAATTGCTTAGACAAATTGGCTAAGGCGACACCCTGGCCTGATACCGCCTGAGGTTTAGGGCGCTTAGTATTACGCACCTGTAAACGGTTTTGCTGTAATTGAATATCCACTAACACTGGCTCAGCCGCAGAGCCATGGTTATGTAAAAAAACGTTTTCCAGCAGCAGTTGCAACGTAAACGGTGGCAGTAAAAACGGCGAGCTGTTTGCCATAGCACCGATGTGCAGCTGATAACCTTCAGCAAAGCGGGTTTGCATCAACTGAAAATAATGTTGAGCAAAAGCTAACTCCTGTGACAGCGGCACCAGTTGCTCGGCAGAGTTATGAATGGACAAGCGGTAGAGCCCGGCAAAATCATGCAAATACTGACTGGCTTGCTCTGGCGCGACACTAATCAGTTCATCTAAGGTATTGAGCGAATTAAACACAAAGTGTGGATTAAGCTGAGTTTTAAGCTGTTGAATTTTAAGCTGTGCAAGCTGTTGTTGATAGTCAGCTAGAGCCTGTTTATAGTGCTCAGCCTGCTTATTATGTGAGTAAGCCAGATAAATACCCGCATAAAGTACCACATCAACAACATGGCCTAAATTGCTCTGTAACATCATCTGTGCAGAAAAATTCCGGCCAACATTGCCAAACACAACGGCAATTAATAGCCCTAAGCCATTACTAAAGGTCAGATAACAAAGCAGCGCGACCAATAATACTTGCAGGTAATGCCGCCAGTTAAGTGGCTTACTGTTAGCGGTTTGTTGTCGATTTAGCCAGTAGCGCAACAACACAAAGATTAGCAGTGCTGAGCACCATTGCGCCACGGGTCCCTCTGGCGTAAAGGTATACCAGGACAGCATACCAGCGCGCACTCTGTTGCTAATAACTAAAAAGTAGCTGAAAACAAACACCAGCAGCAAAAAAGTGCGGTCTACCTGCAAATAAGTCATGACACGTTGCAACATAAGCTGAGCAATATCCTGGAAAAACAAAAGGCGCCGGTGCATCTGCCACAGCGCCGTTTTGTTTGTGCTGTTACTTAGCGCCACTACCAGACCAGGTATGTGTCACTTCGCCTTTACTGTTCAGAAACTGTAACTGCACTTCGTCATGCTCGTCTACAAAAAACATCGCACGGGGTGAGCCATCTTTGGCAAATAAGAACAAGCCATTGTTTTGTTCTGTTGTTTTACCCAACAAAATACGTGGTGCACCGCCAATTAAGCCTTGCTGCTCATATTCAGCAATTTTTTTACGACGTTCTGCACGATCACTGATTTGCGCCAGCTCCCGCATAATTTCTCTGGTGCGATCCTGTGTTTCAAATTCTGGCCGGTCATTAAAGGCTAACCCGGAGCGGATCACTCTTTTATCACCGCGCTTTTCGTCAACGGTCAGTAGTTGCATCACCTGATCGCCGTCATACTTATCAAAGGTCAGTGACATTCCCGCGCTATGGCCCCGCTCGGTTTTGCTGCCATCATAAATAAACCCACCGGCTTCAATGCCTTCTTCATTAAAAAACAACATGCCTGAGCGTTTTTTGCGTTCTTCATTTAATACTTTTCCATTCACTTCTTCGGTGGTGGGGAAGCGTGCAGTATTTGTCAGTAACATTTTAACCGTGCCATCAGCTTCAATGATATTTAATCGCTCTACTGACAGTGTTTCAAAACGGCCATTATTACTGCCTTTCATACCGGTAGTCAGTACTACTGCAGATAACGCTAAACTGGCGATGACAGCAATTCGTAACAGCTTGATTTCATTTTCAACTTTCATGATTTTTACCCTGTTGTCTGTGGTTGATACGCTCAGTATTGAGCACAACAACAAGCAGCACAAAAGCAAGCTGATAAACTAAGGACACTAGCTGACCAGCCAAGGATATTTACAGATGAATCGCTGGCCAACAAAAGACAAGTTTAGCGTTCACCCATCCCTAGCTGCCATTGCTTCATGGCGATGTAGCACTGTGCCAGCGCATAAACCAGCATGGCTTTAAACTGCAGCCCTTTAGCCGCTACTGTTTTTTAAATGAGCCAGAGCGTGGCCTGGTGATAGGTATTGCCGATGCGGATGAAGCAACACTGCTCAAATTGATTAGCCTGATTAAAGGCTAAACTAACAGCGTTATCGCTAATGGCGTTACCAATATGCCTCCTGCCACTATGCCTGCTTGTCGCCAGCGCGGGCTGAAGGCATAGCTTGTTTTTAACCCTAGCAAAGGCGTCAGCCAGGGCAGATGCCAGAAGATAATTAACAACAATACTGACCCGCCTAGCGTGAATAACAGCACTAATAATGCTTCCAAAAGTCCACCCAGCGCATAAGGTGTCAACCAAAGTGCCGCAATGATGATCAAACTTTGATGCAACAGATAAACCGGAAAAACACAGCGGTTTGCCAAGGCCAGATGTTGCTGCGGCCGGTTCAGATAGCGCTGCGCGACTGCTAAAATCCAGCAAAGCATGGCCACGCCCTGAACAGAAAAACTTAAGCGTAGCGCAGGCAAAATAGTAACCTGTAGCTTTAGGGGCAGCCATTCTGGCTGATAGGCTAAAAAGTACAAACCACACAGCGCCATATAGTTAACCAGGCACAGCCAACCAAGCCAGTGCCGCGACCTCGCCAGTTGCTGCCAAAAATCTTGCTGGCGCACAACTATAATACCCAACAGGAAAAACGCTAAGCCTTGCAAATCCCGTATGGTATCGCCTGATGCCTGATAGCGAATACACAACATAAGTAATGACCAGGCCAGCAGTTGCCACAGCAGCGCCCGTTGCAAAAACCAGCCAATAGCGTGTTGCAATAACCGGCAATACAGCAAAGGCAGCAACAGCAGCGCTAACAGCGTAAATTGCCATAACGAACGTAAAAACCATAAGTGATTAACGTCCACGTGCGGCCAGACACCGCTTTGATAATTTGCAAACAGCGGATGCTGTAAAACAAGAAACGCCAGATAAAACTGCCAATAGCCTAAGGTTAAACCATCCTGTTGGCTCATTTCGGCATAAAGCTGTGGCGGTACAATGAGCCACAAACCTGTCAGCAAAGGCAGCAATAATAATATGGTGCGCCTGATACCAAACAAGACATGTTGTCGCCAGCTCTTAACATGCTGCAACGCTGCACCCAGGGCATAGCCGGAGATAAACCAGATCAACAGCATGCGCCAGGGTGAGGACAGCAGCATCAGGTATTCCAGCGTGCTGGACAGGTACTGGCTTTTATAATGAAAGCCCCAGCGCTCTACATACAGCATGCCAGTGTGATAAAAGATCAGCAGGCCAAATGCCAGTACCCGCAGCCAGTCCAGCTCTAGCCGCCGCACTGACGTGACATCATCAGCTGTTTTAACGCTCAAATAGCGCGCTGCGGTGTAGCAGATAAACGGCACAACCGGCAAAGCCAGAGGGCGCCAAGAATGGCCAGTGGATAACCAACGGCAGCAAAGCCGGCAGACAACAGGTGCGTGTCTGGCAGACCTGTCGTCAGATACAAGTTATCCAGCAGATATTGCACAGCCACCACCCAGCCCAGCGCCAGCAGCAAGCGCAACGGACGCTGCCAGTGACTCACGTCAGCCTGGATAAAGTCATATTTTTGGCTGCCGATCAGACACAGCAGCGTGCCAATAACAGCGCCAAATGCAGACGGTGACAGCCAATCCAGTGTGGTAGCTAACATGATACAAACACCACAGCACAGCATCAGCAGAGCACTGGGCAGATAGTGTGCTTTAGTCGCGAGCAGTTGCCGGCTGAGTACCATAGTTAGCGCTATTGCCAGCAGACCGGCAACGATACCCCCCAGTGTGTCTGCCAGAAAATGGCGGCCCAGGTACATGCGGGATAGCAAGGTGAGCACCGGCCACAGCAACCCGAGCGCCCACAGCCAACGAGAACGAACACCGCAAAACAACAATATTGCCAGCGCGAACACAACCGCATTGGCAGTATGCCCGCTAATAAAACCATAGCTATCACGCTTTGCTTGCCTTACTGTTGCAATAGCATCGGCATCCGGCAAGGCCCAGAATGATTTTGCCGCCCCGTCGGCTACCAGCGGAAAGTTTTGCTTTCCTTTATCCAGCACCTGCACATCAATATCGGCTGGCCGCGGCAAAGCAAAGCCTTCTTTTGTGGTCCCAATCATCACGCCAACCAGCGCCAACGCCAGCATAACTTGTAAGCCAAGCCGTACTTTACAAAAAAATATCAGAAACAAAATTAGCGGCATGTAAATAAAGTCGTTACCCAAGGTGCTTACCACCGTCATAAACGGCAATAGCCATTGCGGCCCCTGCTGCAACCATATTATCCAAGTCGTTTCAAACATATTTTCTCCCCATTAAATCTGACACACTGTTGTATGTAAGCGATGTGCTTTAGTATGCTGGGCAACGGGTACTCATAACACGGCAAGATAGGCAAAGGGTGGCAAACAGGGATGAAAGGTGGCTCAGGCGTGACGGCAAATCAACATAGCAACCTAACCGAGCAACTGATCCTTCATCCACAGCGCTACGGGTATCTGTTACTCGCGGTGTTTTTGCTGATCAACGCCGCGGTAAATGCCAGTTCGGTCTGGGTAGATTTACAACGCAATGCCGCTAACGATAATCTCTGGTGGCATCCGGTGTTATGGGAATACAGCAGTGTTGTCAGTACCTTACTGCTATGCCCGCTACTATTCTGGTGGTTCCGGCAGCAGCCGCTGCGCCTGACTGCCATTAGCCGGCAACTGGCCTTTCACCTTGTCGGTTCTTTGCTGTTCGCGCTGCTGCATATAGTGCTGATGATCCTGCTGCGCAAGCCCTTCTATGCACTGGCCGGGGATAGCTATGGCTTTGAACCACTGACCACTGACTTTTTCTATGAATACCGCAAAGACGCCTGGGCTTATCTGTTTTTTCTGAGTTGCTACCATCTGGCGACATTTTTCTATTCGCGTTTAAGTGGCGAAGCACACCAGCTTGGCCAAACTGATGCAAGCCTTGCACCCGCGATAAGCGACTCCGTCAAAGCCCCTGAGCATTTTCTGATCAAAAAGCTTGATCGGGAATTTTTGCTGCGCACAACAGATATTGAATGGCTGGAAGCCAGCGGTAACTATGTCAATCTGCACAGCAAGGGCCGCATTTATCCACTTCGCGCCACCCTTAGCGCCACCTTACAGCAATTAGAACCCTTAGGCTTTTGTCGAACGCACCGCAGTCTGGCAGTAAACCTGAGACAGATTGATAGTATGCAATTTCAAAGCAGTGGCGATGGTGACATCACCTTAAACAGCGGCCACACCGTGGCGTTATCACGACGCTATAAAGAACACCTTAAGCAGCAGTTAACAACAATCTAAACACCTGGCCCGGGTAATACCGCTCCTGGTTATAGCTTCACGTTGAACTAAGCCCAGAGGCTAGCGCTCTATACTTTGTGGTCTGCCAGCACCAGCATGCCGTATTTAAAGCTATAGTGTGATTTATGCTTGCAGCGCAAACAACAAAGAGGCTCCCCAAATGCGTCGGTTTTTCTTGTTTTGCTTAATAATACTGTGCTACAGCAGTTCGGGCATGGCTGAACCCAGCAAAATGTCTGCGCAAGTTGACACCATAGTGCTGGGTGCAGGTTGTTTTTGGGGGGTGGAAAAACGCTTTGAAGCACTGCCCGGCGTAGTGGATGTGGTATCTGGTTATGCCGGTGGCCAAGGGGTAAAGCCGCGCTATGCAGATATTACTCATTCGCGAAATAAGTTTAACCCTAATAATCATGCCGAAGTGGTGCAGGTAAGTTTTCAACCCTCGCTGATTAGCCTCGATACCCTGCTAAAACATTTTTATGAAATGCATGATCCTACCCAGCAAAACCGGCAGGGCAATGATATTGGCACCCAGTATCGCTCCATTATTTTAGTACATAGCGAACAACAAGCATTAACTGCGAAAGATATTACCGCCCGCTACCAGCCACTTTTTAACGCCGCTGGCTATGGCGCTATTCAAACGCAGATACAGCCGCTGACACAATTTTACCCCGCTGAAGATTACCATCAGGATTATCTGGCGAAAAACCCCAATGGTTATTGCCCGGATCATGCAACCGGCGTGCGCTTTAGTGGTGAAACGCTCACTGCTGCGCCTATGGACAACAGTGCGCTGTTACAAGGCAAGCATATCGTGATGATTGATGCTGCCGATTATTGCCCTTATTGTGAAATATTTAAAGCCGATGTCGCCAACCATTATCAGGGCAAGATCCCTCTGCATTACCGG
>NZ_DAINOE010000059.1:0-14727 GCF_036735525.1 Arsukibacterium sp.
AATGGCTATGCTCAGTGCCGGTCCAGGCGTTATGACTACCGCCGTGCTGAGTAATAAATTGCTGGTACTCGCCAGCCTTGGGGTAAGCCGCTGATCCCAGAAATAACATATGCTCTAAAAAATGTGCCATGCCCTGATGCTCAGCGGGATCATCAAAGTGACCAACGTTAATGGTCAGGGCAGCAGCACTTTTTTCCAGCTGTGGTTCATGTACCAATAGCACGGCAAGGCCATTCGTCAATGTCAGCCACTGGTACTGATGAGGGTCGTTAACACTTTGCTTAATTTCGATATTTTGCAATGTCGCTCCTTAGTATGTGCTAGCAACTTCAGATCACACCGGCTTTTCATAGCTATAAGTAATAACAGTAGGCGCTTTTATGCGTTAAAAGCAGTTACGCTTACACTGTAGTTTATTTATCATAGCGCACTATTTTTGCCTGACGTATGCTTATTTTGAGCTGCTGAGCTGACAGGACTGACCGCGATGTTTGGTAGTAGACAGTAGTATGGTAGCAGATTAATGGTTAATTTGATTATTATGCGCCATGGTGAAGCCCAGGCGCAGGCAATGCAAGACAGCCAACGCGCTTTGACCAACCGTGGCAAAGCGGAAGTAACTCAGATGGCACAGTGGTTGAAGCAGTGTTATGCAGGCTTTGACTATTGCTTAGTTAGTCCCTATTTACGAACCAGGCAAACTGCTGAGTTGATGTTGCTAAAGCAGCCTGGGAGTTGTCAGTTACAGATTGATGCTGCGCTGGTGCCTGATGGTGAGATCAGCAAGGTACAAAATCTGGTCGATGCGCGTTTTGCTGAGCAACCTGATTGCCGTATTTTAATCGTATCGCATATGCCGATGGTGAGTTTTTTAGTTGAAACTTTTACCCAGGCGGGGCAGGCGCCGGTATTTCCGACAGCTGGCCTGGTATGTATTGATTATCAGTTGGAAAAAGGTGGTCGCTTGCTGGAAAAACTGTCGCCACAAGAACTGGCTTTATCGCAGCATAATTAGCTTTTTACATTATCGCTGCGGTTGGCGATCGGCCAGTGCTAACTGCTCTGCACTTTGATTTACTTTGAGTAACAACAGTAAGGCGCCATGCTTGCCCCAGCTTTTAGGGGCGGTATGAAACGCCCGTACATTAGGGTGCTGAATGAGCCAGTTTGGTACCTTGCGCGCCAAAATACCCAGCCCTTTACCATGTACCACACAAGCGCAATTAAATTGCTGTTGCTGACAATAAGCCAGTAAGCCGGCCAATTCGGTTTTAGCCTGCATTTGTGTTAAACCATGTAGGTCCAGTACTACCTGAGGTTGGTACTCAGCCCGTTTCAGGCGGCCTGCTAAATGCGGATCATCCCCAGGCTGCACGTAGGATAAGGTCGCCGTTGCACTGACAAAGCCTTCATAGCCATCAGAAAAAAAGAATAAGTCTGGCTCATTTTGCACTAAATTTGGCTTGAGACGGGCTTTAGGGTTGCTGGCCTTACTGACAGGGGCTATCTTGTCTTGCATTAGCGGGCGTGCGCCAGTCACCGACTGGCGAAAAAGTTCGCTGTCTTCGGTAGATAACTGGGCTGGTTGTGAAAGCTTCTTTCGCTGCATCGCGCAAGTCTATACAATTTGCCCATTTTTTACAAAGAGCGAATACTGAAATGGCCAATTTACCCCCGATGTTTTCAGACGACAGTGTCAACGATGCCTTAGAGGCCCTGGTTACTGTGCACGATTGGCTGCGTTTTGCCGTTAGCCGCTTTAATGAAGCTGGAGTTTACCTAGGTCATGGTACCGATAACCCCTGGGATGAAGCTGCACTGTTGCTAGCCCATTGCTTGTTTTTACCGCCATTAACTGATGATAAATTATTGCAGTTAAGGCTCACCAAAACGGAAAAACGGGCTTTTATTAATTTACTGATGCAACGGATTGAGCTGAGGATCCCGGCGGCTTATCTGACGCATCAGGCCTATTTTTGTCAGCTGCCGTTTTATGTTGATGAGCGGGTGCTGGTGCCACGCTCACCGATAGCCGAGTTGATTAATGAAAAATTTGCCCGCTTTAATTTGCCCGCTACGCCACAGCGTATTCTGGATTTATGTACCGGTTCGGGCTGTATTGCCATTGCCTGTGCTTATGCTTTCCCGGATGCGCAAGTCGATGCGTTAGACATTAGCCCGGATGCGCTAGCAGTGGCTGATATTAATATTAACGAGCACGGCTTACTGGACAGGGTGTACCCGATTTTATCGGATGGCTTTGAGGCCATAGCGGGCCAGCAATATGATCTTATTGTCACTAACCCACCTTATGTTGATGCTGAGGATATGGCCGATTTGCCGGAAGAATACCGGCATGAGCCTGAGTTAGGCCTGGCATCGGGTCAGGACGGTCTGGAATTAACCAGGCGTATCCTGGCGCAAGCTGCTGCGCATCTGACCGAGCATGGTTATTTAATTTGTGAAGTGGGCAATAGTATGGTTGAATTGCAGGATAGATATCCAGACGTCCAATTCAACTGGCTAGAATTTACTGCCGGTGGCCTTGGTGTGTTTGCACTGAGCAAAGCTCAGCTTATCACTTACCAACACTTGTTTGAGGAGAGCTAGATGGCCGGCAACAGCATTGGTCAATTGTTTAAAGTCACCACCTTTGGCGAAAGCCATGGCCCGGCCATTGGCGGTATAGTAGATGGTTGCCCACCGGGCATGCAGTTAACGGCTGATGATTTACAACTTGATTTAGACCGTCGTAAGCCGGGTACGTCCCGCTACACTACAGCGCGGCGCGAAGAAGATCAGGTTAAAATTTTGTCCGGGGTATTTGAAGACACCACCACCGGGGCCAGTATAGGTTTATTGATTGAAAACACCGATCAGCGCTCGCAGGATTATTCCAACATCAAAGATTTGTTCCGCCCCGGCCATGCCGATTACACCTACTGGCATAAGTTTGGTATTCGTGATTACCGTGGTGGCGGCCGCTCTTCGGCGCGGGAAACTGCGGTGCGGGTTGCGGCAGGGGCCATTGCCAAAAAGTATTTAAAAACACATTGTGGTATTGAAATTCGTGGTTATCTGGCGCAACTGGGCCCGGTAAAAGCGGAAAAACTGTGCTGGGATGAAATTGAGAACAACCCGTTTTTTTGCCCTGATCCAGATAAAATTGCGGCGCTGGATGAATATATGCGTCAGCTGAAAAAAGACGGTGACTCAGTGGGCGCCCGGGTTAATGTGGTTGCCACTCAGGTACCGGTAGGTCTGGGCGAGCCGGTTTTTGACCGCTTAGATGCGGATATTGCCCACGCCATGATGAGCATTAATGCCGTCAAAGCGGTTGAAATTGGCGATGGCTTTGCCGTTGTGGAGCAGCGGGGCTCAACCGATCGCGATGAATTAACGCCACAGGGTTTCAGTGCTAATCATGCCGGTGGCACTCTGGGAGGCATTTCTTCTGGCCAGGATATCAAGGTGAGTATTGCGTTAAAGCCAACGTCCAGTATCAGTATTCCCGGTAAAAGCATTAATGTGCACGGCGAAGTGGTGGATATTGTTACCAAAGGCCGGCACGACCCTTGTGTGGGTATCAGAGCGGTACCTATTGCCGAAGCCATGCTGGCCATAGTATTAATGGATCATTTGTTACGTCACCGCGCACAAAATGCCGGGGTAAGTGTCAGTACGCCGGATATTGCCAGGGCCGGACGCTAACACCTTACTATTGTTCAGGACCTTATGACATTGTTAGCAGCCAGGCCAGCCTTAGTGCTGGCCTATTTTACTTATTTTGGCGTGCTGGGCATTTTTGTGCCTTACCTGGGGCTATTTTTGGATGGCCGCGGCTTTGATTCACGGCAAATCGGGTTGTTGCTGGCCATGGTCACCGCCACCCGTATCATTGGGCCAGCTATTTGGGCTGGCTTAGCCGATCGCAGTAATAAACCATTAAGAGTGATGCAATTAGGCGCTATGCTGGCTTGTATTGGCTGGCTGGGCAGTTTTGTTGATGCGGGTTTTTGGTGGTTGCTGCTGGCACTGGCACTGTTCAGTTTTTTCTGGACCGCCATTTTGCCGCAATTAGAAGTTTCAACGTTTTTATTCCTGAATAACAATACCGAGCAATACAGCCGGGTTCGTTCTGCTGGTAGTGTCGGTTATATTGTGCTGGTGATGCTGGGAGGCTGGCTGTATCAGCAATATGGCAGCGAGTTTATGCCCGCGGCCGCGCTGGCGTTTTTGTTGTTGCTGGTGTTTTGCCTGTTTAACCTGCCAGCCATAGCGCCGCTGCAAGACTCAGGCAGCGCTAGCTTGTCGTACCGCCAGCTGGCATCGCATAAAATCCTGTGGATTTTTTTGGGTGCTGCTCTACTGCTACAAATCAGCTTTGCGCCATTTTATGGCTTTTTTACGCTGTACAGCCGGGATCTAGGCTATAGCGGTAGTCAAACCGGTTTACTGATTGGTGTGGCTATTGCCGCTGAAATTGTCGCCTTCTATTACGCTGGCCGCATTATGCGTAATCGCAGTTATCGCTTGTTGCTGAGTATTTGTTATGGCCTTACTGCCGTGCGCTGGTTAATGGTGGCCTTTTTGGGGCACTCAGGCTGGTGGCTGGCGCTGAGTATGCTATTGCACGCCGGCAGTTTTGCCATCGCCCACAGCTGCGCAATGCAGTTTATTCAGCAAATCTTTCCGACATCACAACGTGGCCGCGGCCAGGCCATTTATGCCGGCATTATTTTCGGTGGTGGCGGTGCTATTGGTGCTTATTTATCAGGCCTAAGCTGGCAAAATGGCGCCGGTGCGGCCAATACCTTTGTGCTGGCCGCAGGCTTTGCCTTGTTGGCCACGCTACTGGTGTTGGCGTTACCGAAAAAAATAGCCAGTATCAGCTAAGCGGTTTTGACTTAGCGGCTTAACCATCCCAGTAAGGCTTGAAATAGCTTGCGCTTAAAGGGTGGGTAAATAAACTGGCCGCTGCTAAAACGGCCTTTTTGGTGGATGGCTTTTTGATGCGAGAAGCGAAGAAACCCTTCTTTACCATGATAGTTACCCAGTCCTGATGGCCCTATGCCGCCAAAGGGCAGGTCGTCCTGTGCCACATGCACTAGGGTGTCATTGATACAAACACCACCAGCATGCGTTTGTTTAAGTACCTGTTGCACGGTGGCGTTATCATTACTCATTACATAGAGCGCCAGCGGTCTTGGTCGCTGCTGAATATACTGCAACGCTTGATCCAAGCTGTGGTAGGGGATAATGGGTAACAGTGGGCCAAAAATTTCCTGCTCAAGTAAGGTGCTGCTTTCGTCGGCACCCACGATTAACTGCAGCGCTAATCGCCGCTCATCATTGCTTTGTGCCGGCTTGCCGCCAGCCGTATTATCACAATTGACGACTCTGGCACCACTTTGTTGCGCTTGCTGCAGCATGGCCATTAAGCGTTGGTATTGCGCCGGGTTTATCACTGCACTGTAATCGGGGTTAGTCGCAAAATCCGGGTAAAAGGCATTAAAACCCTGACATAACTCTGTGATCAGTAACTCCAGTTTGGCTGCCGGTACTAATACATAATCGGGGGCAACACAGGTTTGGCCGGCATTGGCGGTTTTACCAAATAAAATACGTGTCGCCAGCTGTTTAATATCTGCATCCGGGGCAATTAATACCGGGCTTTTACCGCCAAGCTCCAGCGTCACCGGGGTTAAATTGGCTGCGGCGGCCTGCATTACTTTGCGACCAACGGCGGTTGAGCCTGTAAAGAGTAAATGATCAAACGGCAATGTTGAAAACTCAGCAGCAATGTCAGCATCACCCTCTATCACTACCACATCCGCCGCCAATGCCTGTTGGCACAGCGCTGTCAGTATCTTATTGGTGGCGGGGGTATATTCTGATAATTTCAGCATGGCTTTATTGCCAGCAGCGATAGCCGCCATTAACGGGCCCATGGCTAAATAAATGGGGTAATTCCATGGCACTATTATGCCAACTACACCTAACGGTTGGGCAATAACCTTGTTGCTCGCAGGCATAAAGCTGTAATGCACATGGCGTTTTTCCGGTTTTAACCAGCTTTTTAATTGCTTGAGATGGTAATCAATGCCTGCATAGCAGGGCATCAATTCCAGTAAGCGGGTTTCATCGCTACTACGATAGCCAAAGTCACTACTGACCGCCTGACAAAGTTCATGGCTAAACTGCTGTATGGCTTGGCGCAATGCCTTGAGTTGCCGTTGACGTTGTTGGTAGTCAGGGTATGGACAAAGCGCAAAAGCTTGTTGTAACTGCTGAAATTGCTGATTAAGTGTGGACATGCTATTGCCTGATATTTTCTGTTAAGCCTGATGGCACTCTAAACCAGTCAGACCAGTGCAGCAAGGCATAGCGGCATCTCTTTTCGATGGCGATGCTGGGCAATAGCTGGCTAAATCGTTACAATGCGCGTCATCTTAAATACAGCCATGAGCCTTATGGCTTAAATGCAGTGGCTTAAAAAAGGCTGTGGGCCAATATAGAGTAGTCTTGTGATGATTAATCAATTTCGCTTAGGGCTTATTATTAACCCTGTTGCTGGCCTCGGCGGCAGTGTGGCGTTGAAAGGCAGTGATAATATGGCGCAAGCAGCCATTGCGCTGGGCGCTGAGCCGATGGCGCAGCAGCGCGCCCTGGTGGCATTAAACCAACTACTTGAATTAACTGAGCAATTTGAGGTGCTAACGGTAGCTGGTGATATGGGCGAAGCCGTGTGCCAGCAGCTGGGGCTCAAGTATAAGCTCTGTTACAGCCCGGCAGCTAGCCATACTACGGCAGCAGATACTGAGCAGGCAGCAATGGCTATTGCCGCAGCGGGGGTTGATTTATTGCTGTTTGCTGGTGGCGATGGCACCGCGCGCAACCTCTGTGCCGTGATTAACGATAGCACGACAGTGCTTGGCATTCCTGCCGGCTGTAAAATTCACTCGGGTGTCTATGCCATATCGCCACAGGCGGCCGGCAAACTGGTACAGCGCTTGATAAAAGGCGAGTTAGTCACGCTGCAGGATGCAGCAGTAATGGATATTGACGAAGTGGCGTTTCGGGATGGCGTGGTAAAAGCCCGTCGCTATGGTGAAATGCGTATACCGGCCGAGCTGAGGTATGTACAAAGCGTGAAAGCCGGCGGTAAAGAATCTGATGAGCTGGTGCTGGATGATTTAGCAGCCTATGTCAGCAGCATTATGCAAGACAATGTGCGCTATGTGATGGGCTCGGGCAGCACTGTGGCTGCGGTGATGGCCGAGCTTGGCCTTAACAACACCTTATTGGGGGTGGATGTTATTGAAAACGGCCAGTTGCTGGCCAGTGATGTAACCGCAGCGCAGTTACTGGCGTTAGTCAGTGATTACCCCAGTAAGCTGATTATTACCTTGATTGGTGGTCAGGGCCATATTTTTGGTCGGGGCAATCAGCAGTTATCACCGGCGGTCATCAAAGCCATTGGCCGCGACAACATTATGTTGTTAGCCACGAAAAGCAAACTGCAACAACTCAATGGCCGCCCCCTGCTGGCGGATACCGGCGATCAGGCGCTAGATAAAGCTTTGCATGGTTTATTGCATGTACTGACCGGTTATAACGACTATGTGATTTACCGTTTAGGTTATGAGGATGAGGATTAATATGACACTGCAAGCTAAACCTGAGCATTATATTGACGCCGTGGCCGATTTTTTTGACCAGCTGACCCCCAAAGCGACCGATGATCAGTTGTTTGCCGCCGGCTATTTGCGTGGCCATTTTGATTTAGCGGTCGGTAGTCTGGAAATCGCTGCTGCGCCCTTTGATAAGGCGCTATTATGTCAGTGGGTGGATGACAGCCTGGCAAAAGCGATAGCCGCGGGTGAGTTAGCCAGTGACGATCAGCAACATGTACAACAACTTTGGCAGCAACTGCAATTGATTGCCGCCTGAGTAACAAGACACAGCACGGCTAATGCGATACTATATTGGCCGAATTTAACTGCTGCCTGGCAACCTCTTGCCCAAGGCAGCCCAGCAATAAGTGGAATTTATGTCTGATAAATATGCAACGCTAGAACAACACGCCAGCTATGGTATCGGTTTACAGATGGGCCAGCAATTAGCCGATAACTCTTTTGATGGCTTAGATATTACTGCCGTAGCTGCCGGTTTAGCTGCTGCTTACAATGAACAAACGCCTGAAGTGACTGAAGACCAAATTCGTGCCGCCTTTGGTGTTATCAGCGAGCGGATGCAAGCGGCAGAGCAGGAAAAATCTGCTGCGCTGGCAGAAGCCGGTGAGCTATTTTTAACAGAAAACGCTAAGCGTGCTGAAGTGACGGTAACCGCATCTGGCTTGCAATACGAAGTATTGGTTGCTGCCGAAGGTGAAAAACCCACTACAGCATCAACGGTACGTACTCATTATCACGGCACCTTGATTGACGGTACTGTGTTTGACAGTTCTTATCAGCGTGGTGAGCCAGCAGAATTTCCGGTATCTGGCGTAATTGCCGGTTGGACTGAAGCACTGCAGTTAATGGCCGTTGGGTCTAAGTTACGTTTATACGTACCACACAATCTGGCTTATGGTGAGCGTGGCGCCGGCAATGCGATTGCCCCATTCAGCACTTTAGTATTTGATGTGGAATTACTCGCTATTATTTAATAGCGGTTTAATTTAAAAAACGCCCGCATCATGCGGGCGTTTTTATTAGCGGCGCTGGTGGCGACGGTTAAGTGGGGCTAATTGCGCCAGTGTCAGCACAAAGGCAACTGCAAAATAGGCGATTAACAGCAGCATACTCCAGTAAGCCATACTCAGGCCGGCAAATTGCCAATCTACCATGCCGCAGCTGCCGGTAACTTCAAAAACCGCGGGCAACCATTTGTCCAACGGCAACCAGCTGGGAAAGTTTGCAAAGAGGGCGCAGGTACTAAAACCACCACTAGCCAGTATTTGCTCTATTTCAACCAATTCTACTGCCTGATAGATGCCAAAGCCTGCTGCTGCCAGCCAGCCGGCTAAGGCCAACAAACGTATGCTAAGCAGCGGGGCCGCCAGTACCCCAATTAAACCCGCCACTAAGATGCCGGCAAAAGCCACCCGGATATAAATGCATTTAATGCAAGGTTGCAGGTTCATGCCATATTGAAAATACAACGCTATTGCTTCAACGATGAGCACAGTGAGCACCAGCGCCAGCCAGGCACTGCGTTTTGCCGATAGTGATTTAAGCCAGTACAACATGCAAAGCTCTCTTAACAGTAATCAATTTATGGCGCTAATCTAAGGGATTTAACCGTTAAGTACAATCAGACAGGTGACGATGCAGCTATTTTGGGGCGGCGACTTGTTAACTGCTCGCGCTCTGGTACAATCAGTGCAGACTTTTTTGACAGTAAACGACGGATCACGCCGCATGACCAACCTGATAAAAGCGCAAAGCCCTGCCGGTTTTGCAGAAGAATATATTGTTGACTCTATTTGGAATGGCAAATTTGCCCCAGGCTCTATTTTGCCGGCGGAGCGTGAACTTTCTGAGTTAATCGGTGTTACCCGGACCACCTTGCGCGAAGTATTGCAGCGGCTGGCGCGGGACGGCTGGTTAACCATCCAGCATGGTAAGCCGACCAAAGTCAATAATTACTGGGAAACCTCAGGCCTGAATATTCTGGAAACGCTGGCACGCTTAGATGAAGATCAAATGCCAAAGCTGGTAGATGATTTACTGTCAGCCCGCACTAATATCAGTGCTATTTATATTCGTGGCGCCATTAAAACCCATCAGCAAGAAGTGATCGCCGCTTTTACCGGTGCTGAAGTACTGGACGATACCGCTGAAGCCTTTGCCGAGTTTGACTACCATTTAAACCATGAACTGGCCAAGCATTCTTCTAACAAGATTTATGTGCTGATCCTAAACGGCTTTCGTGGGTTATATAACAAAATTGCCCGTTTTTATTTTTCTCACCCGGCTGCGCGCGAGCTGGCGCGTAAATATTATGCGCAGTTAAAGCAATATGCCGAAGCCGGCAAGCACGATGAAGTGGTGATGGCGGTGCGTAAGTATGGTATTGAAAGTGGCAAGGTCTGGCAGGAATTACGGCCGGATATCCCAAAAGATTTAATTGAATAAGATAAAGCTGCCTCTTGGCAGCTTTTTTTTCGGCTAAGCTTTAGCGGTAGTGCTGTTGTCGCATTGCACATTTAGTTATAACATATCACATTAAGTTATAAGCTTGCGCCAGTGGGTGCAAAGCGACCGCAGGGAACCTTAATGAATCATCAGCCGCACGAGCAGCCCTTAGTCAGAGCTGAAATCTATCTGGATCATAATGCTACCACGCCGGTACTGCCGCAGGCCGCGGCTGAAGTACAGCGTTTGATGCAGCAGCATTTTGGTAACCCCAGCAGCAGCCATAGTACCGGGCTTAAAGCCAAAGCTGAGCTGGAGCTGACCCGCCATCTGGCGCGCCAGCTGATAGGTGCCGACACCGGTAATATCGTTTTTACCTCAGGTGCCACTGAAGGTATTCAAACCAGTGTGGTCAGTGCCTTGCTGGCTATTCGCGAGCGCGGTTTGGCCTTGCCGGAGACGTTATTACTGTACGGAGCCACTGAGCACAAAGCCGTGCCTGAGAGCCTGAAACACTGGAATAAAGTGCTGCAGGTTAATGCTAGGATGCAGGCGATACCGGTTGACCGCCATGGCCTGATTTGTCTGGATAGCCTGGCGCAGTTATTACCCAAAGCCGCCTTGGTGTGCACTATGGCAGTCAATAACGAAACCGGCGTGATGCAAGATGTAGCTGCGCTCGAGCAACTGATCCGCAAAATAAAACCCGACGCCTACTGGCTGGTCGATTGCGTTCAGGCATTGGGTAAGTTTGCGCTCAATCTGGCCGCCAGCACTATAGATTACGCGCCCTTTAGTGGCCACAAGTTATATGGCCCCAAAGGGGTTGGCTTTTTATATGTCAGAGCGGGTGCGCCTTATCAGCCCTTTATCGCCGGTGGCGGTCAGGAAAGCGGCCTGCGTTCCGGCACCGAAAACCTGCCAGCTATTGCCGCAATGCGGCGCATTTTTGAATTGCAATTAGACGCTGCTGCCGGCGTGTTTCAGCCGCCCGCTGTGTTGTGGCAATACCGCGAGGCCTTGCTTGCGGCCTTGCGTCAGGTATTCCCGGCGCTGGTATTAAACTCTGACGCGCCTTATATAGTGCCGACCACGATAAACTTTTCCGTACCGGGCTTTTTAAGTAAAGAAATTCTGGATTTGTTTGATGCCGCTGGGATCAGGGTCAGCTCAGGCTCAGCCTGTAGCTCAAAGGTGCTGGGTAGCTTTGTGCTGGATGCGATGGGCCTGGAAAGCTGGCGCTCTGAAGGGGCAATACGCTTATCTTTTGGGCCGGCGTTTTCAGCAGCCGAATGCGAAGCGGCCTGTCAGGCTATTCGTGCTTTAGCCAATGTAGTGACTGAACATTGTCTGGTACTTACTGATGTCAGCGCCGTAGTAGAACCCCATGCCGATGGTCTGTTGCAATTAAAACACGAAGCGCGCTGCAGTTATCTGCTGATTAGTGCGCAAAAGCGCCAGGCGCTGATTATTGATCCGGTACTGGCACTGGCTGAGCGCATAGCCAATATAGTGCAGGGGCAAAACCTGCAACTGTTGGCCATTATTGATACCCATCCATCTTATGAAGATCAGTCGGCCAGTGCCATGCTCAGAACCTTACTGGCTGAACGCCTGGTGCATATAGATATCGATGAACTGGGTTGGCCGCGGCACAGCGAGCTATTGCCGCTAGCAGATTACCAATTAAGCCGGCTGGCCACACCTGGCCATACTGCCGCAGCTCAGACGATTTTGCTGCAGCAGCAAGGACAGCTCAAAGCGGCCTTTGTCGGGGATGTGCTGTTACCAGGCGGCATAGGCCGTACTGATTTAGCCGGGGGCAATGCCTTAGCGCTGCAAAGCAGCATTCGTAAGTTAGCCGATAAGCTGAGTGAGCACACCCTGCTGTTATCCAGCCACGATTATGCCCAGCGTTTTGCCACCACGTTAATGCTAGCCAGGCAGGAAAGCCCGTTATTTTGTGCCATGCTTGCCGGTGAGCCACTACCGTGCTGGCAAGCCAGCTTAGAGGCGCAGGCGCAACAATTACAGCAGGCCAGTAGCCATTTGTGTGGTTTAGTGGATGTCACACCAACCGATGCCACCGGACTTATCAGTAGCACCGGGCTGGCCGATTTATTAACACAACAACCCGGGTTGCAAGTGGTGGATGTGCGCGAGCCTTATGAGCAAAGTGCCGGTGCCCTGGCCAGCTACTTAGCCACCTGTTGCCCTATTCTTAGTGTGCCCTTATCAGCCTTGATAGATGCCTTGTTGCAACAGCGACTGCAACCAGCACAGCCACTGCTGTTGGTGTGTCGTTCAGGTAACCGCAGTATGCTGGCGGCCAGAGTGCTGCGCCGTCTGGGTTTTGAATCGGTATATAACCTGCAGGGGGGGGTGGCCTTGCTATCTTAAGCTTGGCTGAGAAAGCATAGGCTTTTTAGGCGAAAAAAAACGCCAGCTAAGCTGGCGTTAAACTCCCTGCTTTTAATAAAAAAACTGCTGCAGCGGATTGAGTAAGCGGGTAAGCCCCTTATTAAACTTAAGTGGCGCACTTAATACCGATAAACATAAACAATCTTCATCAGCTAGCGTGCGCGGAGTATGGGTATCATCCGGTGAATTTATCAGTAAATCGCCAGCACCATACTCGCCGGTTTCATCGACAATTTTCCCGGCCAGTACCAGTGTCATCTCTAACCCCAGATGGGTGTGATTAGGGACTTCTGTGCCTTTATCGATATACAGCAACGACACATGGCGTTTGTCACCGGCAGGCAGCTTTGCGGTAGCAATACCGCCCAGTTGCAGCCATTTGCCATGTTCACTGGCCAGGCGACTCAATGCTCGTGGGATCTGAAAACTACGACCATTGACGGTAACCGTCGTTGTTTCAGCAAGCGGCGCCTTTATATTGTCGGCATCTTGCGGTTGTTGCAAAATGCTCTGTAACATTTGCTGCATATCGGAAGTCGCCAGTTCTGAAGGCGCTAACTCTGCCAACTGACTACCCTGATCATTTTTAATGTCTTTACATTGCAACTGACAATGCGGACATAAATCAATATGAGCTGACACAGCCAACGCCACCTCGGCGCTTAAGGTGCCCTCAACATATTGTTCCAGCAAGTTCATGCCGGGATGATATTTAACTGCGTGTGTCATCAAGTGCCTCTCTCAAACGATCTAACGCCAGCCTGATCCGCGATTTTACTGTACCAAGTGGAATGGACAATTCGTCAGATACTTCCTGGTGAGATTTTTCTTCTAAATAAACTTTCTGCATCACCAGGCGTTGTGCCGGTGGCAGGGCGTCGAAATGTGGAGCCAGTTTTTCACTCATCAGCATGGTATCCCAATGCTCACTACTGTTACTTTCCTGCTCCGGGTAATCACCGTCAAACCATAAATCATCTGCACTGATATCATCTTTACGGCTTTGTTTTTTGCGTAACATGTCAAAACGCACATTGCGGGCAATGGTAAAAATCCAGGTGGAGGCACAACCGCGACTGGCATCAAACAGCCGGGCTTTTTTCCAGACATTCAGCATGGCGTCCTGCACCATTTCCATGGCCTGTTGCTCATTACCAAACATCTTCATACCAAAGGCTTTGAGCCTTGGCGCGAAATAACTGAACAATTGCGAATAGGCCGCTTTATCTTCATATAAAGCAACCTGGGTTAAAGCTTCCTCCCATTCACCATTGCGTAAAATAACGTCTGTCGTGGTCATGCGTTCCGGCTGTCCCGTGAGTTGTGCAGTTAACTCATGATGCCCTGTAAGCGCGGTGGATTCCAACATAATTGTTCTTTCCCGGCTGATAATAGTTAACTTGATACGCTATCTGATCAAAGAGTGCGTGCAAAAGCACTACATTCTGATCTGACAATATCCTGATCTCACAATCTTAGCTAACAATACGCAAGGCAAAGCCAGGTAGTTTAGCTAAATTTAAATCAATAAATCGAAAGATACATTCGTTAAAATGCTATTTTAATACTAAAAAGTGAATGTAATATGATTTCATAGCTAAACAGGAGCCATCAAATGAAAAACGTACTTGTTATTAATAGTTCAATCAGCGGCGAGCAAGGCCAGTCTGCGCAATTAGCACAGCAATTTTTAACTCAGCTGGCGTTAACGCCGGAGCAAATTACCACCATTGATTTGAATACACATGCTTTACCACATCTGGACATGGCAGAGCTGGGCGCCTGGATGACAGCAGAAGCCGAGCGCACAGCTGAACAGCAGCAGCTTGCCGCAATGTCTGATGATTTAATTGCCAAAGTTGAAGCCGCCGATGTCATAGTGCTGGGTGTGCCCATGTACAACTTTGCTATACCTTCACAGTTAAAATCGCTGCTGGACAGATTAGCGCGAGCAGGTCGTACTTTTAAATATACTGAACAGGGACCTGTAGGCCTACTTCAGGATAAGCCGGTAGTGATACTGGCTACCCGCGGCGGCATTTACCAGGGCACGGCTGCTGATAGCCAAACGCCGTTTTTAACCACCTTCTTTAATTTCATTGGTTTAACTCAGTTGCATTTTGTTTATGCTGAAGGGCTGAATATGGGTGCTGAAGCCGCTGAA
>NZ_DAINOE010000059.1:14737-19326 GCF_036735525.1 Arsukibacterium sp.
GATGAGGCCCAGAAGCCGAACCGCACCAGAAAGCCGCTGAAAAAGCGCTGGCGGCAGCGAGACAGCAGCTCAGTTCACTCAGCGATAAGTTGGCCGCTTGATAAAAGGTCGGCATATTCTGATTTAACTGATACTCAGTTTATCCAACCTGTTCCTCTTTTGGCCGGTATTTTTACCGGCCTTTTTTTGTTGAACCGGCTCTGCATTGGCCGTATTTGATCGTCATTCAAGCGCATTGAGTTGCGTTTAGCCGTCAGGCTTTGTATAACAGAACGTATTTTTTTCTGGGATAACTGAATTGATGAAAACCTCTGCAAAATTTTCATTGTTAGCCTGCTCAGCATTGCTGATTTTCGGCAGCCAGGCTATGGCAAAAAATGAACCCCTTACCTGGCAGCCTACAACGGTATCGGTTCCATCGGTTTACCAGGCGGATCCGTCAATTCGCCTGAGCATGGAACAAATTATGGCTGATCCAGACTGGATCGGTCGCGCCCCGCAGGACGCGTTTTGGTCATTTGATAATCAAACGCTCTATTTCCAGCGTAAACGTCAGGGCAGTGAATTAAGAGACTGGTTTGCCCAACCTGTAAACACCAGCGGTAATGGTCAGTTGGTACCATTAGCCGATTTACACACTATGGGTACGACAGATCGGGTATACAACGCCGATCGCACGGCTCATGCTTATGTTTTCGAAGGCAATATCTTTGTGCGCACCAACAAGGGTGAGCTACTGCAAGTGACCCGCAGTCAAGCCCGGCACAGTCACCCACAATATTTGGCTGATGGTCGCTTAGCCTTTCGTCAGGGCTGGGATTTTCTGGTGTACGATTTTAACAGTGGTCAACTTAGTGAGCTGGTAAGTCTGAAAACAGAAGACGCGCCTAAGGCACCCGCAGTGCACAGCGGTTATCTGGCGAAAGAGCAACATAAACTGATTGAGTATGTCGCTTTACAACAGCGCAATCAAAGCGAACAGTATCACTATCGCCGCCAATTACAGTCTGAAAACGCCAGTCTGACAGCAGCGCCTATTTATGTAGGTAAAGGCCAGCAAATTGTCGATGCCAGCTTATCTCCAAAAGCCGACTACTTAATTATGGCGGTGCGTAAACATCAGCCTCGTAATGATAAAGACATTATGCCTAACTATATTACTGCCTCAGGGGATATAGCGGCGCAGCCGGTAAGAGCAAGGGTAAATGATTTTAAACCTGAGCCACAACGTTTGCTATTGGTGGATTTAACATCGGGCAGCCAGCATCAGTTAAGCTACAGCAGTTTACCTGGTTACAACGAGGATGTACTGGCGGACGTCAAAGCCGAAAATGCCAAGGCGAGGGGCGAGCGTTATAAAAGTGAAAAAGTGATCCGCGATATTGGCCTGATGACAGACTGGTACTGGAGTCAAAGTGCGATGCGCTGGCACAGCACGGGTAATCAGGTGGCTATTATGCTGAAGGCCTTTGACAATAAAGACCGTTGGATTGCCACCGTAGATTTTGACAAAAAAGCCTTGGTGCCACAGCACCGGTTGCATGACAAAGCCTGGGTAAACTATGCCTTTAATGACTATGGCTGGTTAAACAATAGTGAAACCCTATATTACCTGTCAGAAGAAAGTGGTTATGCGCATTTATACACTAAAGCATTAAACAGCCGCCGTGCAAACAAGCTTACCCAGGGCACCTTTGAAGTGGCTAACCCGGTACTCACGCATGACGATAAGTTTATTTATTATAAAGCCAATGTGTCGCATCCGGGTAATTATGAAGTGTATCGCTTAGCTTTAGCCACCGGTAAAACTGAGCAACTGACTCAGCTTGGCGGCGCTACCGACTTTGTATTGTCACCGGATGAACAGCAATTACTGCTGACTTTTTCAACCAATATGATGCCGGAAGATTTGTTTGTTGCCCCAGCCAGCCCGCAAGCGACAGTGCAGCGTATTACCGATACAGTGTCCGATGAGTTTAAAGCGCTACCGCTGGTGGCGCCGCAGATCGTTGCTATACCCTCTAGTCATGGCGAGCACCCAGTATTTAGTAAGGTATATTTCCCTGCAGATTATCAGCAAGGTGAGCCACGCCGGGCAGTGGTGTTTAACCATGGCGCTGGTTATCTGCAAAACAGCGATCTGGGCTGGTCTGGTTATTTCCGTGAATTTTTATTCCACAACTTATTAGTGCAACAGGGCTATGTGGTGCTGGATATGGATTTTAGGGCTTCAAAAGGCTATGGCCGTGACTGGCGTACCGCCATTTACCGGCAAATGGGCACGCCTGAAGTACAAGACTTAGTGGATGGCGTAAACTGGATGGTGCAGCATGCTAATGTTGATCGTAAACGCATTGGCACTTATGGCGGTTCATACGGCGGCTTTATGACCTTTATGGCGCTGTTTAACGAGCCGGATCTATTTCAGGCCGGTGCCGCGCTGCGTCCGGTAAGTGATTGGGCTTATTATAATCATCCGTATACCTCGAATATTCTCAATACGCCGGATATCGACCCTATTGCTTATGAGCGCAGCTCGCCGATTTACTTTACCCAGGGCCTGACTAAACCCTTATTAATTAATGCCCCTATGGTGGATGATAATGTGTTTTTTCAGGATGTGGTGCGTTTAGTACAACGGCTGATTGAGCAGGAAATTGTGCATTTTGAAACGGCGATTTATCCGGTAGAGCCACATGGTTTCCGCCAGCCCAGCAGCTGGCTAGACGAATACCGTCGTATCTACAAATTGTTTGAACAACATTTGTAAATGTGCTTTTGATATAAAAAACGCCTGCTATTGCAGGCGTTTTTTTAAATTATTAAGGCTAGTCTTTTTTCAGTAAGTCACGGATTTCAGTTAATAAAACGATATCCGCCGGCGGAACAGCCGGCGCTGCAGGCTTGGCTTCTTCGCGGCGTTTCATCGCGTTCATCGCTTTAACCCCGGCAAACACTGCCAACGCAATAATTAAAAAATCGATGATGGTTTGCAAAAAAGCGCCGTATTTTATTGCTACTGCTGCCTGCTCAGCCGTTTCTTGCTGAATAAGAATCACGAGATCGGAAAAGTCGACCCCACCCAGCAGCACGCCTATTGGCGGCATCACCACGTCAGAGACAAAAGACGATACAATTTTGCCAAAAGCGGCACCGATAATGATACCTACGGCCATGTCCACTACATTGCCGCGCATGGCAAAGCTTTTAAACTCGTTCAGCATACTCATTTTAAATCCTTATTATTGTCATTATTTTTTGCCAACTCCGTACCAAAAAGAGTAGCCATCATCACTATAGACATGGCGTTTAAATTTTCCAGTGTTTTTAGCAGGCAAAATCTGTGGTTGGCCAATTTAATTGACCACTAGCGCTAATAAAATCAGTGTTTGCTGAAAAATCGAGCAACTTTCCAGAGTAAGGATGTTGCAGTTGTAACTGAGCTGCATGTAATAATAAGCGCGGCGCCGCGGCTAATGCTTTGTCATCAGCATAAAAAGCATCACCCAGTATAGGGTGGCCCAGTGCTAACATATGCAGTCTTAGCTGATGTGAGCGCCCGGTCACCGGTCTAAGCTCCATAACCGCGCTATTACTAAGGTGTTGTAACACCCGATAATGCGTCAGCGCGGCCTTACCATGTAGCTTACACACCTTTTGTTTTGGGGCACGATCTGCATCTACCGCTAATGGCAGATCAATGCTGCCACTCAGCGTTTCTGGTCTACCAGCGACTACCGCCAGATAACGTTTTTTTACCAGCCGTTCGGCAAACTGGCGTTTTAACTCGCGCTCGGCGTTTCGTCTCAGCGCCATTACCACCACTCCTGAAGTGCTTAAATCAAGCCGGTGCACCAGTTGACTGAGCTCATATTCGGCCTTTACCCGGCTAAACAAACTGTCTGCCAGCTCCGGCCCGCGGCCCGGGTTAGTTAACAAGCCACTGGGTTTATTCAGCACTATGATGTCTTTATCCTGATACAGGATATCCAGCCAGGGTTCAGTAGGGGGGTGGTAATCTAGGCTAACTGACATAATTTATCGTTTATAGTGTGTTATGGGTACTTCAACGGATTATAGCCTGCATAGCGGCCGCAGATAAGGCATACTTACACTAGAGATGAAAGTTGTAACAGTGATGAGAACCTAATAATGGATGTTTCTGAGTTAGCCATACTGCCAGCCACGCAAGACCCATTTACGGTGTTATATCAGGATGAAACCATACTAGTGGTAGACAAGCCGTCCCGGTTATTAACCGTTCCTGGCCGTCATCCAGCTAATCACGATTGTTTAATTACCCGTGTTCAGCGCGAATGGCCAACGGCTTCTGTGGTGCACAGGCTTGATTATGATACCTCGGGTATCGTATTACTGCCCTTAAGTAAAAAGGGCTTATCTGAGCTGAGTAAACAGTTTCAAGCCAGGACAGTGTTCAAGCAGTATAAGGCAACAGTGGCAGGCTTGATACTGCAAGATAGCGGTGACATTAATTTGCCAATAGCCGCTGACCAGCTTAACAGGCCACTTTATAAAATTTGTCATCAAAGTGGCAAATCATCATTAACGCACTATCAGGTACTAAGCCG